>NZ_QFPF01000157.1 GCF_003248605.1 Microbacterium sp. | reverse complement strand
CGACGGTGTGGATGCTGTCGCGGCGGCCCTTGCGGCGAAGTACGCGGCCGCGGTGGCAGGGGTGGCCTCGGCCGAAGCTGAGGTCATGGCGGTGCTGGCTGAGGCGCAGGCGGTGGGTTTGGAGCGGGTCGCGGAGATCCCCCGCAGCGCTGGCCGCGAAGCCGAACTTCCGCTACGGGCCCTCGCTGCGGAGCTGGGGGCGTGTGCACGGCAACCCGACCGGTCGGTACAGCGGCGGATGAACGACGCCCACACCCTCGTGACGCGCTTCGCGGCGTCGTTTGAGGCGCTGGCCGCGGGTGTCGTGTCGGTCGGGCATGTGCGGGCGATCGTCGAACACGGGGTGAAACTCACCGACCCGAAGATTCGGGCCTCGTTCGAGGTCGAGGCTTTGGAGCGGGCCGCGTCCACCACGCCCGGGCGGCTCGGACCGCAGCTCGCGCGGCTCGTGGAGCAGGTGCAGCCGACGACGTTCGCCGAGCGCCACAAGACCGCGCGGGAAGGACGCGGGGTGTGGGTGCAGGACGTCGCCGACGGCATGACCGAACTCCTCCTCCGGGGCCCGGCGGTGCCCGTGCACGGCATCCACGACATGATCACCCACATCGCCCGCGACGTCCTCAACACCGCACACACCGCCCAAGACACGGACGCGGCTCAAGCCGCGGACGCGGGCGCGGCTGAAGCCGCGGATGCCGGGGCTGATGAGGAGTCCGACGCCGAGTGCGAAGCCCCGGTGGATTCTCGGACGCTGGATCAGGTGCGCGCCGACGTACTCATGGAGATGATCCTCACCCACCGCATCGACACCGAGACCGGCGAAGGACTCGGCGACGGGCACGGCGGGCTCGCGTCGATCCGCGCGACGGTCAACGTGACCGTCCCCGCCCTCGCACTCGCTGGGCTGACGGATGACCCCGCGGAGCTGGTGGGGCGGGCGCCGATCGACCTCGACACCGCACGAATACTCGCCGCCTCGGTACCGGGATGGGAACGGGTGCTGGCTGATCCGATCACCGGCGGAGTCCTTGCCGTCGACAGGTACACGCGTTCGGCGGACTTGACCCGACATTTGAGGGTGAGGGATCCGCACTGCAGATTCCCGGGCTGCCGCATGCCCACCCACCGCTGCGACGTCGACCACGGCCAAGACTTCGCCCTCGGCGGAGCCACCGACCACAGAAACCTCTGCGCGCTGTGTCGACGACATCACACTCTGAAGGGTGAGACGCCCTGGCGGGTGAAACATCATCCGGGCGGGGTGATCGAGTGGATATCACCCGGCGGACTCCACTACATCGACACCCCACCACCGGTCACCATCGGATTCGTGCCCGACCTTGAGGACGCACCCTTCTGATCCCGACCTCGGACGCGCCAGCCAGCTCCGACCCCAGCCACCCCGGCCCCGCCAGGGGCCCAGCACCGCCAGGGGCCCAGCACCGCCAGCACCGCCCACGCCGTCAGCGATGCTGCCGAAGCGACCGTGCCACGTTCAGGACTCGAAGCGGTAGCCGAGCCCGCGCACGGTCACCAGCATCGACGGCTCGCTGGGCGTGCGCTCGATGCGGGAGCGGATGCGCTTGATGTGGACGTCGAGCGTCTTCGTGTCGCCGAAGTAGTCGCTCCCCCACACGCGATCGATCAGCTGCCCACGCGTGAGCACGCGCCCCGCGTTGCGCATGAGCACCTCGAGCAGCTCGAACTCCTTGAGCGGCATGCTGATCTCGGCGCCATCGACCGACACCGCGTGCCGGTCGATGTCGAGCGTGACCCGGCCCCCCGTGAGGATGTGGTCCTCGAGATCGACCTCGGGCTCAGCGGTCCGCCGCAGAACCGCACGCATGCGCGCGAGCAGCTCACGCGAGGAGTAGGGCTTGGTGACGTAGTCATCGGCACCGAGCTCCAGCCCCACGACGATGTCGACCTCGGAATCCTTGGCCGTCACCATGATGATCGGCACCGCGGAGGTCTGACGGATGCGCCGGCACACCTCCGTGCCGGGCATGCCGGGCAGCATCAGATCCAGCAGCACGATGTCGCAGCCGTGCTCCTCGAACGACGTGATCGCCGCGGGACCGTCCTCGGCGATCTCCACGTCATAGCCCTCGCGCCGCATCAAATAGGCGAGAGGATCGGCGAGATCGGGCTCGTCCTCGACGAGCAGAACCCGGGTCATGTCGTTGCTTCTCCCTCGGTGGTGGTCGTGCGTGTCGTGCCGCCAGCGGCCGGTCGCGACGGTGCGGCCTGGCGTCGTTTGCGGGCGAGCGGGTCGGCGCCGCGACGGCGGCGTTTGGCTTTCTCGGGATGACTCTCGGCGGCGATGCGCGGCAGCCGGATCGTGAACGTCGACCCCCGGCCCGGCCGCGACCACACCCGAACCTCACCGCCGTGACGCTGCACGGCATGCTTGACGATCGCGAGGCCCAGCCCGGTGCCGCCGGTGCGGCGCGAGCGTGCACCATCGGCGCGATAGAAGCGCTCGAAGATGCGCTGCTGATCACTCTCGGCGATGCCGATGCCCTGATCGGCCACCGCGATCTCGACGATCGTGTCGTCGGCGCGCACACCAACCCCCACGCGACCGCCGCGCGGCGAGTAGGCGATGGCGTTGGCGATCAGATTGCCGACCGCTTCGATGAGCATCGTCGGATCGCCGCGCACGACCGCACCGCGATCGCCGCCGCGAACAAGACTCACGCCCGCCGAGTCGGCCTGCACCGCGTGGGCTTCGACCGAGGCGGCGACGACCTCGTCGATCGACACGTCGCGAGGCTCGGGCAGCTCGTCGGCGGACTGCAGCCGCGAAAGATCCATGATGCGGCCGGTCAGACGCGTCAGGCGCGCCGCCTCCGCCTGCAGTCGGGCCGCGAAGACGCGGACCTGCGGCGGGTCGTCGGCGGCGGACTCGATGGCCTCCGAGAGCAGACTCACGGCTCCGACCGGCGTCTTCAGCTCGTGACTGGTGTTGGCGACGAAGTCGTAGCGCATCTGCTCGAGACGCTCCTGCTCGGTCACGTCGTCGACCACGAGCAGCACGTGCGTGCCATCGAGCGCCGCCGCGCGCGCCGACACCAGACGTCCCTCCGTCGCGAGGGAGCCGGACCCTCCCGCCGCACGACGCATGCGGAAACGCGACGTCTGCGGCTGCCCCGACGCCCGCGACGCACGCACCAGCGCGCGGAGGTCCTCGACCGTGACGACCTCGCCCGACGACATCCCGAAACTCGGCGCGGCGGGCGATGCGGCGACCACCGTGAGGGAGGCATCCACGACCGACGCGGCACCCTCCATCGCATCGAGCACCTGAAGCACGCCGTCGGGCACGATCGCCGACGCCGCCGCCTCGGCGCGCTGCGCGATACGGAGGGCGGTGAAGATCATCGCCGTCAGACCGACGCCGATGACGACTCCTCCCAGCAGCGCAAGGAGCGCGATCTGCACGGGGTCCATAAGACCCCAGCGTACGGTCACGGACTCGCGCCGATCGCGCAAGCCCCCTCTGCCCCCGTCGGCGCGCCGGTAGTATTCACCGCTCAGGCACCAATCGTTAACCTTCGCTCGGGATGATCGCGGAGGTTGTGCGGCGCCGTGTCCGTCTGCCGGGAAAGGGATCACACCGTGCGCGAAGTCTTCCACCAGTCGCTCGAGGATGTGCAGGCGCGTCTCGTCGAGATCTCCGAGCTCGTCGCGATCGCCATCGAGCACGCCACACAGGCCTTCGGCACGAGCGACGTCTCGCTCGCCGAGCAGGTCATCGAGGCCGACGCCGTCATCGACGAGAAGGCCATCGCCCTCGACGAACTCGCCATCGAGATCCTCGCCCGCCAGCAGCCCGTCGCGCGCGACCTGCGCATCGTCGTCAGCGCGCTGCGCATGTCGGCGTCGCTCGAGCGCATGGGCGACATCGCCGAACACATCGCGCAGCTCACCCGCTACCGGTTCCCCGAGCGCGCGATCCCCAAGGGTCTCAAGAGCACGTTCACGAGCATGGGACAGATCGACGTCGAGATGGCCCGCCTGCTCGCGGAGCTGCTGCGCACGCAGGACATCACGATCGCCGAACAGCTGCGCAACCTCGATGACAAGCTCGACGAGCTGCACGTCTCGGTCTTCGAGAAGGTCCTCGGCGAGAACTGGCAGGGCGAGGCGATGGCCACCGTCGACGCCACGCTCGCGAGCCGCTACCACGAACGTTTCGGCGACCATGCCGAGTCGGTCGCCAAGAAGGTGGTCTATCTCGCCACCGGCGACTGGACGACCAGCCCCGACACCGAGTAGTCACCAACGAAAGAAGGGAGCGGATGCCTGGGCCCAGGCATCCG
>NZ_QFPF01000156.1 GCF_003248605.1 Microbacterium sp. | reverse complement strand
CTGCAGTTTGCCGGCGCGCACGGCCACGCAGGCAAGACGAAGCACCGAGCGAAGCTCGATGAGATATGTCGAAGCGTGGGACGAGACCCCCGCGACGTGGGCATCGTCTGGGCCGGAGCATTCGATGTCGTGTCCGGTCCCGCTGAGGAGAAGGAGATCCGAAAGAACCTGCGTGAGCAGTACAGTGACCGCCTCCTCCATGTGTTCTTGAGTCAGTGGTGGGGGCTGGATGGTTATCCCATAGATCCCGATGCCTACGTGCACGACGTGATCGCCGAAGTGCGCAGCGCGGGTATCGCCCCCAACTGGGGCTATCTCGACATGGCCATGACCAATACCACCCCCACCACCACCATCCGCGAGTACGCGCGTGAGTGGCTCGTCTACGGAGCCGAATACATCGGCACGCCCGATCAGATCGTCGACTACATGGAGGAGGCCTTTCACGCGAGCGGTGCCAACGGCGGATTCATGATCGCTCCGCGCTCGGGTGTGCCTGGTGGCATCGAGCGCTTCGTTGATGAGGTCGTTCCCGTGCTTCAGCGTCGCGGCCTCTACCGCACTGAATACACGGGAAAGACGATGCGAGAGAACTTCAAGGGCGAATGACCTCCCGCCTCGATCGGGGCGGACGGACGAGAAGTTTCGACGGCGGCACCGCGGGGGCACGTGCGCCCGGGCGTGGGCTGGCGATGACAGCACTCTTCATCGCGCTCTTCTTCGCCGTCGCGTCCAACACGATGGTGCTCACGGGTCTGCCACAGATCATCGGCGACCTCGACGGGACGCCGGTGCAGTACACGTGGATCGTCACAACTTCACTGCTTGTGCTCGCGGTCACTACGCCTGTCTGGGGTCGACTCGCCGACCGCTACTCGGCCACCCGCCTGTTGCTAATGTCGCTCGCGATCTATGCGCTCGGCTCGATCGGTGCAGGGTCTGCTTTCGAACCGTGGACGATCGTCGCATGCCGAGTGCTCATCGGTGCCGGTGCTGGAGGCATCGTCACTCTGGTGCAACTCATCGTGACGGGAATGACCTCACCTCGCGAGCGGCCGAAGTTCTTCGGGATGCTCGGATCTGTCACATCTGTCGCCGCAATTCTGGCTCCGGCCCTCGGCGGGATCATCGTCGACATCGGCGGCTGGCGCTGGGTCTTCTACTCCACAGCTCCGGTGGCGCTGATTGCCCTCGTGATGGTCTGGCGGTTCGCTCCGGTGATATCGACAACCGGCACCCCGTCCGGGCGCTTCGATGTGAGCGGCACTATCCTCATCGCGAGCACCGTGACCGCCGCGATGATCGCCCTGTCGGCGTTGGCGGAGGCGCCGTTGCTTGCGGCAACTGCAGGCGCCGCGACCGCCGTGCTCCTGCTGGCTACCGTCCTGGTCGAGCGACGTGCGCTCTCGCCGCTGATTCCTCCAGCTCTCATGCGCAATCGGCATCTCGTGCTTGTTCTCATCGCCTCCGGCGTCGGCGGGGTCGCCGCGTTCGGCACGTCGGTGTATCTCGCGATGTACTTTCAGGATGTTCGCGGCGCTACCGCGGGCGAATCCGGGTTGCTGCTGATCCCACTGTCGATCGCAACGCTCATTGCGTCTCTGACAGTCGGCGTCATCGTGTCACGGACGGGCCGCGACAAGATGATGCTCGCGCTCGGCATGGGCGCGGTCGTCGCCGGCTACGGCATGCTCGTACCGATCACGCCCGACTCCCCTCTCGCGTACGTCGTCGCCGGCGGCGCGGTGGTCTCCCTGGGGGTCGGGGCGGTCACGCAGCAGGTGATCGCGACCGGTCAGCGGTTCCTCCGCGACGATGAGCTGGCCGTGGGGTCTTCTCTCATCCTGTTCTTGCGGAGCCTGATGACGGTCCTCTGCCTGTCGGGATTCGGCGCCGTGCTCGCAGCGATGGCCACCGGCGCGGGGGCACCTTTGCCCGGCATCCGGATCGTGCTGACCGCCTGCCTCGTGATCGGAACGGCGGGCTTCGTGGCGGTGCTCTCATTGCCCGCCGGCCGACTGCGGGTGAAGCGCGGAAACGTCGCGCTCACACCGCGTGACGAGCCCGAAACGGTCGTGTGATTCTGTTGTCCCTGATGGCCAAGACCGAGTTCTCGCGCGCAGAGCCCCAGGAGCGCATCCCGGGGCCCGCGGACGACCTCGCAGCGGAGATGCTGAGCGAACGCCTGCGCAACGGGCACGCGCTCCAGCAATCCCCCCGGCGCGTCTACGCGCTGCTGCGATCGGCGATCAGGTCGGGGGAGTTGCCCGCCCACAGTCGGCTCGAGGAGGCCGATCTCGTGGGCGAGCTGAAGACGAGCCGCAATGCTGTTCGGCTGGCGCTGCGTCAGCTCGGCGCAGACGGGCTCGTTGAGAGGCGGCCGGGCGTCGGCACGGTTGTGGTGTCGCAGATCCACTCGTTTCCGGTGTTCGAATGTGTCGGGCCGGCGATCGGTGTCACGGGTGCCCTTCTGCTGATCGAGAACCAGCGGATCCCGCCGACACCGTATCTGTCCTCCCGGCTCGGTGGGGGCACGGAACCACTCCACATGTCCGAGTTCCTTGTGCGCGTCGGCGGCCAGACGGTCGGCATCTTCTCGCGATACGGCCACCAGCGCGCCGAGGCCCTCGAGCAGGATCGGCCCCTGTTGTCGCCGGGCGACCTCAGTTGGTACCGCCGCATCCATGGCTCCGCCCCTGGCGACATCAGCGTCGTCATCGAGGCGACGACGGTCGATTCGCGAACTGCGCGACTCCTGGGGCTTGCCGAAGGCAGTCCGCTCCTCGTGCGCGAGACCCTGTACCGCGACCAGACACACGCCCCGGTCGAGCTGCACATCACCTATCTCGACAGCCGCAAGGCATCGCTCATGGCCGTTGTCACCGACGGTGAGCTGCAACACGACGTGATCTCTTCTTCGCTCCCGACGCCTGTGCCTATCGCGCCGATCTGAGAATCGGAGACTGCTCGGACGCTGCGTCCTCCGGCGCTCTGGCTTCGAAGAACAGATCGAATTTCGGGCTGAGCGGGAGCCGCACAGCGCTGATCCCGAGGACGGCGCGATCTTCAGCGAGCTGACCGAACGTGGCCCGCGACGATTGCACAATCGCGAAGGGATGCTGCACCCCATCTTTCTCATGGGTACACATCCGTTCCGGCGGCCGTGCAGATGAGCAGGGGCGGCATCGAAGTTTCGCGCCCGAAGCCTGTGGAAGGGCGCTCGGGTTTCGACTCGCTTCGCTCGCTCGGGTGCGCGCTCAACCCCCGGCGCGTGCGCCCGCCACCGCACCCGGATGTTCAGGTTCGGGTCAACGGGGGCTCACCGGGTGCCGCTCCCCGGGTTGCGGCCGGGGCTATACGCGGCGAAGTGCTGCGATGAGTCGCTCGGCCGCTTTGCGTGAGTCGGTGATCCGCTGCGAAGACATAGAGATAGCCCCATAGCCTGCGGCGCTCTTCACGCTGATCAGCCGTTGCAGAGCGGGTGCCAGAGTCGCGTCGGCGCGCGTGAGCAAGGCGACGGCGTCGCTGTGATTGCCCGACGTCGAGTACTCACCCAACCGTGCGCAGCAGATGGCGTCGGCGGCCGCGATTCCCGCGTGCACATAAAGCGTCACCAGCGTGTTGGGGCTGCCGGTTGCGAGCGCCGCGAGGTCCTCGGCGTCGCGCCAGAAACCCTCGGCCTGAGCTCGGCGCCCGTCGCGGTCCGAGGGGGCGCATGCCCGCGTGCGGGTCGGACGGGGTGTCATGAACGCATGTCGGCCTGCAGTGCGCGGAGTACGCGCGTCAACCAGCCAGAGTCGTCTGTGAATGCGATCCCGTCGGCCAGCACCTCGTCGAGAAGCGGGCGTATCGAGGGATCGTCGATGTCATCCTCAGTGACATCAACGATGCGCGCGTCATTTCCCGTCCACGCGGTAGCGGACGCAGAGAGGCGCACCACGTGAGAAAGCCACGACTCGTCGCTCATGCCTGCCTCTCGCACGAGCAGGATGTCGAGGTCGCTCTGCGCCCGCATGTCCCCCCGCGCGGCCGATCCGAACATCGCGCCGAAAACGGGCGGGTTGGGCCAGTCGGCGACGGCCGCACGCAGGCGGTCCAGAAGCGAGCTCTTCATCGCGGCGAGCGCGCGGATCGGCACGGCGGCGAGGTGCTCATCGTTGAGTTCGTAGGTCGCAGAGCGCCCGATCCGATGCTCGAGCACGATCCCCTGTTCGACCAGCCGTCTCATGGCCTGGCGGATTGTGGAAATTATACGTCGTCGCGTACAATTCTGCGCAATATTGCACAATTGTGTCTGTTCGGAGCGGATGCGCCGCCGCCGTCGCCAACGCCGATGCGGTGATACGACCGGCCCGCGACCCCGCCCCCACCGCACCCGACCTGGCACGAATGTCTTGCCGAGCGACGATCGCCGACACATCGTGCCGACTCGCGGGGGCATCGCCCGGGCGCACGGCGCCGAACTCCGTCGCGCGGCGGATCTAGCGGTGATCAATCAGCGGCGCAGGGGGACCAGTGGCCACACGGCGGCGCAAACGCCTGCGTCAAGGCTGGAGCGTGGCCACGTGGGTCAGCCCGCCGCGGCGACGGCGCGGCCCGGGATGGCCTCCAGCAGCGCGACGGTGTAGGGGTGCTCGGGGTGTGCGAAGACGTCCTCTGTGATGCCCTGCTCGACGCACACCCCGCGGCGCAGCACCGTCACGGTCTCGGCCACCTGGCGGACGACGGCGAGATCGTGGCTGATGAAGAGGTACGTGGTGCCCGACTCCTTCTGAATCTGCGCAAGCAGATCGAGGATGCCGGCCTGCACGGTCACATCCAGGGCCGAGACCGCCTCATCGAGCACGATGATCGTCGGATCGAGCACGAGGGCACGTGCGATCGCGACGCGCTGACGCTGCCCGCCCGACAGCTCCCGCGGGCGTCGCGTCGACGTCGTCGCGGGAAGCGCCACGCGATCGAGCGCCTCGCGAGCCCGCGTCGATCGCTCCCTGCGTGAACCGATGCCGTAGTTGCGCAGCGGCTCTTCGAGGATCGACTCGATGCTCTGGCGCGGATCCAGGCTGCTGTACGGATTCTGGTACACCATCTGCAGTCGGCGCCGCGCCTGGCGCAGCGCCGCACCGCTGAGCGTCGCCATGTCCGCCCCGTCGACCTGCACCGACCCTGACGAGGCCTTCTCGAAGCCCATCACCATGCGCGCGATGGTCGACTTGCCCGAGCCCGACTCGCCCACCAGGGCGTGCGTCATCCCCCGGCGCACCGAGAAGGAGACGGAGTCGACGGCGCGGAACGGCTCCCTGCGGCGCCCCACGTCGAACTCCTTGACCACATCGGTCAAGGAGATGACGGCCTGCTCGTGCCGAGCATCCACGAGCTGCGCCCGCACCTCGTCTGGCGTGCGCGTCGCGACGGCCAGCGCCGGCGCGTTGGCCACCAGTTTGCGGGTGTATTCGGCGGTGGGCCGCTCGAGCACGACGCGCGTCCGGCCCTTCTCCTGCACCCGGCCGTCCTTCATCACCACGACGTCGGTGGTGCGGTCGGCGGCCACCGCGAGATCGTGGGTGACGAGCATGACCGACGTGCCGTCCTCGCGGCGCAGCTCGTCGATCAGATCGAGGATCGTCTTCTGCACGGTCACATCGAGCGCGCTCGTCGCCTCATCGGCGATGATCAGCTCGGGCTTGAGCGCGATCGCGCTCGCGATCAGCACCCGCTGTTTCATGCCCCCGCTGAGCTGGTGAGGGTACTGCTTCGCGCGTGCCTCCGGATCGGGGATGTCGACACGCTCGAGCAGTTCGAGCACACGGCGCTTGATCTGCGCGGAATCGGCCCACCGATGCACCCGCATCACCTCGGCGAGGCTGTCGCCGATGCGCTTGACGGGGTTGAGGGAGTTGTGCGGGTCCTGCGGGATCAGGGCGACGTGCCGCCCGCGCACGCGGCGCCAGTCGGCGTCGGTCCACGTCGTGACATCGACGCCGCCGAGCGTGATCGATCCCGACACCACCCGGCCGTTGCTCGCCAGCAGCCCGATGACAGCCTGCGCGGTCGTCGTCTTGCCCGAGCCCGATTCGCCGACGACGGCGAGCGTGTCGCCCCGGCCGAGCGCGAACGAGACGTCGCGCACGGCGACGGTCTCGGTGCCGCGGACCGTATAGGCGATCGAGAGGTCCTCGACCTCGAGGGTGGGCGCATCGTCGTTCCAGGCGCTCGCGCCGGCGGGCTTCTTCATCGTGCGCTCCTCGTGGAGATGGCGGCGGAGAGGCGGTTGGTGGCCAGAACGACGAGCACGACCACGATGCCGGGGATGGTCGTCAGCCACCAGGCGGTGGCCACGTAGTCGCGACCCTCGGCGATCATGAGGCCCCACTCGGGTGCCGGCGGCGGCGCCCCGTACCCGAGAAAGCCCAGCGCCGAGATGGCGAGGATCGCCATGCCGAACTGCAGCGCGGCGAGCGCGAACACCGGCGCGAGGGAGTTCGGCAGGATGTGCCGGAACATGACGGTGCCGAACGTGCCGCCGCTGGCGTACGCGGCCTCGATGAAGTCGGCCGATCGCACCCGGAGCACCTCGCCGCGCACGAGCCGCGCGAAGGCGGCGATGCTCGTGACCGCGACGGCCAGTGCGATCTGCATGAGCCCGAAGCCCAGGATGATGATGACGCTCAGCGACAGCAGCAGGCCGGGGATCGAGAGCAGCACGTCGACCAGTCGCATGAGCGACGCGTCCACCCACCGCGGGCCCGACCCGGCCACGAGGCCGAGCAGTGTGCCGACGATCAGGCCGAGCGAGACCGCGAGCAGCGCGCTCGCCAGGGTGTTCGCCGCGCCGTGCACGACACGGGTGTAGACGTCGCGCCCCGTCGCGTCGGTACCGAACCAGTGCGCCGCCGAGGGCGGCTGGAGGGCATCGGCGAGGCTCCCCGCGATCGGATCGCCGGGGGCGAAGACCCCGGGCACCAGAGCCCAGGCCGTGACGAGGAGGAGCGTCCCCAGGGCGAGGGCGACCGTGGCGGTGCCCGGACGCCGGGCGCTGCGCAGGAGCGAGCCTGCGCGCGAGCTCACGAACGAGGTCGTCGGCGGGGCGAGGACGAGCTTCTCGGTCATGCGCGTGCTCCCTTCGCCGCGAGGCGGGGATCGAGGACGGGGTAGATGAGGTCGACGGCGAGGTTGACGAGTACGAACACGGCCGCCGAGATCACCACGACCGCCTGCAGCACGGGGGTGTCCTGGGCGACGACGGCCTGCTCGGTGACACGTCCGATGCCCGTGCGCCCGAAGACGGTCTCGGTGATGACGGCGCCGCTGATCAGCTCGCCGAACAGCAGGCCGGCCATCGTGAGCGCCGGCAGCACGGCGTTGCGCGCGACGTTCTGGCTGAGGATCCACCAGTCCGAGGCGCCGCGCGAGCGCACCACGGTGATGAACGGCTGCATGCGCACGTCGTCGATCGCGCGGATGAGCACCTGCGCGATCGGGGCGGAGATGGGAAGGGCCAGCGCCATGACGGGCAGGATGAGCCCTTCGATGGGTCCCGGGTTGATCACGGGAACCCACCCCAGGCGGAACGAGAACACCTGTACGAGGACGATGCCCAGCCAGAAGACCGGGATGGAGATGAAGAGGGAGGGCGTTGAGCGCAGCACCCGGCCGAGCCACGCGAGCGGCTGCAGCTGCGTGAGCAGGGCGAGCACGACGGCGAGGAGCGCCGCGACGACGAAGGCGGTGCCCGCGAGGACGAGCGTGTCCGGCAACGCCGAGGCGATAATCGCCGCGACCGACGTGCCGGACTGCACCGAGTAGCCGAAGTCGCCCCGCAGGAAGCTCGTGAGGGTCATCCAGAACTGCTGCCACAGCGGCAGGTCGGCACCCAGCGCCTCACGCAGCCGGGCGATCTCGTCGGGGCTGAGGCCGGCCTCGGGGTTCTCGAACCGGATGACGAGCGCATCGCCCGGCAGCGCCTGCAGCATGATGAAGGAGACGGTGAACGCGATCGCGAGCACGATCACCGCCTGGCCGAGCCGACCTGCCACGTATGTCACGGGTTTGCCTTTCGCTGGTACGGGGGGCGCGGAATCCCGCGCCCCCCGAGAGGATCACTCGGCGAGGTACGCCTGGGCTTCACTCGCCTGGAGCGCACGGAAGATCTCGCTGCGGCGTTCGAATCCCCCGAGGGCGAGCGCGTACAGGCCGACGCCGAGGAGTTCATCGACTT
>NZ_QFPF01000155.1 GCF_003248605.1 Microbacterium sp. | reverse complement strand
GCGACGGCGAACAACAAGCCTGTGAGCTGGGCAGACCTTGAAAGCCAAGCTTGTGTTTCTGCACTTCTGGGACCTATATCCAAGCCGGGACTTTACAATGCTTCGGATTGCGGTAGGTTTGCAAGCATGGAAACCAAGGAACTCAAGGGGTTCGTGCAGGAGTCCTTCGAAGATCGACTTCGGAATGACCGGGTCCCGATGCTCTCGATCCGGAGCCTCAGGCTGGCGATCGGCATCACCATCGACGAATTGCGCACCCGCATCTTCGAAATGACCGGACACCAGTACGGCCGCGGAACGATTTCAGCCGTCGAACTCGGCCACCGAGGAGCCAGCGTGGAGCTGCTCGGACATCTCGAGCGCGCATACGGCCTCGAAGCCGGATCGCTCGAAACCGCATACCCGCCCAAGCGGCAAAAGGCTGCCGCGCCGGGCGCCGGCAAGCACGAAGCGGGGGCCGCGTGATGAACGAAGTCGAGCAGTTCGACTTCCGCGGCCATGAGGTCCGCGTGATCCAAGGCGACGACGGTGAGCCCCGCTGGGTCGCCGCCGACGTCGCCAAAGTTCTCGGGTACCGCGATGCCACGCAGGTGACGCGCTTCGTCCGCGACCGCCACAAGGGGACAGAGAAGCTCTGTACCCCTGGCGGTGACCAGAGGATGACCGTGCTGACTGAAGCGGGTCTCTACGCCGCGATCATGAAGTCCCGCGCGCCGCTGGCCGCTGACTTCCAGGATTGGGTGACCGACGAGGTCCTGCCGGCCATCCGTCGGCACGGCGGCTACTTGACCCCCGCAGCTGCAGAGCAGGCGCTGATGGACCCGGATTTCATCATCCGGTTGGCCACGGATCTCAAGACCGAGCGCGCCAAGCGCGAGGAACTCGAAGCTGCCCGTGCAGTTGACGCGCCGAAGGTCGTCTTCGCGGACGCGGTCGCCGTGTCGAAGACCAACATCCTCGTCGGCGAGCTGGCGAAGATCCTCCGCGGCAACGGCATCGACATCGGCCAGAACAGGATGTTCGCGGTGCTCCGCGCCAACGGGTTCCTGATCAACCGAAAGGGCACCGATTGGAACATGCCGACGCAGCGAGCCATGGACCTCGGCCTGTTCCGGATCAAGGAGACCACGGTCACGCACGCGGACGGGCATACAACCATCTCGAAGACCCCGAAGGTCACGGGCAAGGGGCAGCAGTACTTCATCGAGCGGTTCCTCGATGGACGCCTGCCGGGAAAGGAGGTGGCGTGATGAAGGTCGTTCGGCTGAGGATGCGGTCAGGGCCGCTCGCGGTACTTCGGGTCGTCCCACTCCCAGAGAAGGGGGTCTCCGTCGTCGTGGCTGACGTCAAGGACCCGGTGCCCGTACGCGCGGTCACCATCGAAAATGTCCATGTACAGATGACGCTCGCGGTCCGTAAGGCTCTCGGGAATCTCGGGATCACGGGGATCGTCGAAGAAGAACTCGACCTGGTAGTCCGCCTTGATCCACAGATCCACCGAGTTCGGGGCGCGAAGGTTCAGCGGCACACCGCCCTCTTTCAGGTCGCCGACCGCAGTGCGAATCCAGGGGAACGTCCAGTACGGCATCTCGTACTCGTATCCGTTGATTTCCAGCGTGAAGGTCTTCTCCGTCATGCCACGAGGCTACTTCGACGCCTTCACGCCCGCCGCTCACTGCGTCGGCCCCTCGACCAGGAGTACCCCAAGCAGGCGCGGACGCCGGGCGTCGGCAAGCACGAAGCGGGGGCCGTGTGATGTCCCCCGATCCCTGGCTCATGACTCAGGTCCGCCGCCGGGCCGCCCAGATCGTCGAGGACTGGTCCGAGCGGGTCTACGTCCGCTGCGTCGTCGACGAGCTCGAGGCCGAAGGCATCCACGACATCCGGCACTTGCCGGCTGACGAGGTCGACGCGCTGATCATCCGGCACACCGTCGCCCCGCTCATGGACGACGAGGACGAGGAGGAGGTGGCGTGATGAACGGCAACAAACCAGGCGATGTCGCCATGAACGACCGCCGTTACGCACCTGAGGGGCTGCCGCTCCTCGAATACTTCACCGCCCACCGCGTGCTGACGCGGATCCGCGAGCAGATCCTGACGGGCAGGCCGTCGGGCCGAGTCATCGACGAGGCAATGGACGAGCTGCTCGACCTCGCCGGCAAGGGAGGGCGGGGCGATGGGTAGGTCAGGACATGAGCTCCAGCAGCCCCATGACGGGCAGAGCCGGCAACTGGTTGACGACGAACGGCCACACGAACCGCTCGGATATCTTCACCCAGCGGTCACGGTTGTTCGACCGTGCGGCCACCCGCAGAAGGGCGCCGGAGAACCTCGTGAGCACGTCTTCGAGCAGGACGTCGCCGACAGCTGCGTAATTGCCGAGCGCATCACGCACTGCGGCGATGGTGGCTTCGGCGTAGCGCCGCGCGTCGTCAGGCAGCGACTTATCGTCGGCGAGCTCGGCGACGACGTCGTCCAGAAACGCGGTAACGGCGTCGAACTGTGTCTGATCAGCAACGGGGAGCATTCCCACGAGCATGTCGCCCAACGTCGCCAGATGATCGCGCGCAGTCTGGTCGATCGATGCCGACCCCTGTTGCTGCCACGAGCGCGGGTAGTGGAACACGATGCGGACCCACTCGGGGAAGTACCGCTCGTAGACCGCAGTGCGACGCCCGCTGGCCTTCAACTGCGCGAGAAGCTCTTCGATCGCGTCGAGGTGACGAACCGCGAGCCTGTGCTCGAACAACGACTGGTCACCTCGGACCTGTTGAGCCGACGACTGGTGATTTCCCGAATGCCATTGCTCGAAGGTCTGCCAAAGAAGCTCTGCCGGATTCGCCATGGCTCGATCTTATCGCGCTGTGCAGCGCAAACAGTCGCCCCGCGTTCGCGGTGGCGCGGCTCGACTGGCAGGCACCGGGGTTCGAGTCCCCGGCGGGCGCCGGTGCGTTAACGCGGTTTCGTGTTCTTCACCGCCAAGCCCTGCCCCATGGCCTGCTCATCTGCGGATCTCCTCAGGCCGGCCGGGCTGCGCACCACCCATCCACCTCAAAAGAAAACGGCCCGCACCTGGCGCAACAGGTATCGCGGACCGCTCCTAGTTCGAAAGGAACTGGAATGCACGATACCCGATCAAACCCCCGAGGGGTGATGACGATGGCCGACCACGTCACCCGGCCCGTCACCGGCCGGCAGACCGTGTCCGTCGCCGAGTTCGCGGCAATCTTCGACATCGACCTCCAGCGCGTCTACCGCTGGTGTCAGTCCGGCCGACTCCGGACGCTGCCCAAACGACCTGGATCCCGGGAGCACTGGAAGATCCTTGCCTCCGAAGTCGACCGCGTCATGGTCGAGGGGTTTCCCCGCGACCCGAGGCAGGTGGCCTAATGCCTGAGCTGACCAGAACCATGAGCCACCGCGATGACGCGCTGCGCGTCGTGATGTGGACGAAGCCCGGTTGCGCGGCGTGTGCCCGCACCGAGGCGCTGCTGACCAGGCATGACGTGCCCGTCCTCGAAGAGAACATGACCGACGAGATCCTGCAGTTCGCGGCCGAAATGGGATTCCGTGAGGCCCCGGTGGTTCTCGGCGTGCGTCCCGATGGCACGTCGACGTGGTGGGCGGGGCTCGACTTCACCCGCATCGCCGAGTTCATCGGCCTGGCACGGAAGGAGCGCGACCGTGTCTGATCTTCCTGCTTGGGTGCGCGTCGACTTCGACGTCGAACACGAGCTTGCCGAGGCCATGTACCCGCACCGCTACCGGGCCGCGTACCGCGCGGTGTGGGACGCGCGTGACCGCATCGCCCTCGTCGGCCGGATGCTGGCGGTTTCCGCCGGCGTGATGGCTGCCCATGCGCTGGTGCAAGCCGCCATCACGGCCTCCGAGCTGCTCAACGCGACCCCTCTGCTGTGGGGCGCGGGAGCGGTCGGCTGGACGTGGGCGGCCCGCGAGTTGTGGTGCACCGCCCGACGCATCGAGGAGGTCACGCCGTGACGGTTCAGCTCCTTGCACGCCTGCGGTACCCGGCAGATGGTGGCCGCCTGGTGATGCTCACCTGGATCGACTCGCATGCCGAACCGCGTCGCGTCGGGGCATTGCACTTGGGCGACGTCTGCGACGTGATGCCCCGCGAGTTCGTCATCCCGCGCCGCGCCACGCTGCCTCGGCCCCCGCAGGTTGGAGTCGGCCGCTTCGTCTCCTTGTCGGAGCTGCGCACCTGGATCGATGACCAGCCCGACCAGAAAGTCCGCGCCGCCCTGGCCGCGTTCATCGCCTGGGCCGACGCGATCGACATCGACCGTGATTTGGAGGAACCTCGATGACCACCGACCAGCCCGTTCGCCGTGCCGAGGACGGCCCCGTCACCCCGACGTGGTGTTCGACC
>NZ_QFPF01000069.1 GCF_003248605.1 Microbacterium sp. | reverse complement strand
AGCAATGACTCATGGCCGATCCGATCGCCGTAGTGCCAGTGCCCCTCCCCGCGACCACCGATGAGGAACGGGGCCCCGTCGCCGACGTCGAGGCTGTGCCCCGACTTCGCGTCCGTGGCCCGCCTCAGCGCGCGCAGCGCGACGAGCGACGCCACGGTGAACGCCTCGATGTTCCCGACGTCGGTGTCCTCCAGGTAATGGCCCCAGCCAAGCCGGCGGGTACGCAACACCAGATCCAGCGTCTGAAACGCCAGCGTTGTGTTCTCGTAGATCGGCTTGGCCGCGTCGTCAACGATCGTGCCAAAACCCGCGCCGCCCGGGATCGCCGCGCCCAGCAGGTTGAACACCACCTTCGTGACCGCGCTCATCGTTTCGTTGACGCCCGGCATCGATTGGCCGCCGACCGTGATCATTCCCACGGTCGGCGGCGAATACGACGCCCGGGCCGACCGCACCATCGACGCCGCGCCACTTGTCCGATACACGACGTACGGATCGCCCGGCGCGACGCCGAGCCATCGGGATACGTGGTACTGCGGGGTGTCGGGGCGGGCATCGACGAGGTTTCGGATTTCTTCGACTCCGCCGTCGGCGATTTCGAGGACGGTGCGGGTGAGTCCGCGGCCGAGGGTTCCTTCGGTGGCGGTTTCGCCGAACCAGCCGGACGTGTCGTGGAAGGTGACGATCATTTGGCCGTTGCGGGTGAGTCGGGCGCCGGGCCAGGGGTCGGGGTCTCCTTCGAACCATCGGTCGATGCGCATGTGGAGTTGGACGTCGTCGAGGATTGGTTGGGCGAGGTCGGCGAAGTAGTCCATTCTGGCGCCGAGGTAGCGGAGGGGCGTGGGGTCTTCGAGGTAGTTGATGGGGGCGACGAGGATGGGCCAGTCGCGCCAGTTCCATGCTGAGGCCCATGACTCGAAGCGGAGGGGGTCGTCGGGTAGGTGTCCACCGAAGATGGTGAAGTGGCGCAGCAGGTTGAGTTGGAGGGTCAGCGCCAGGAGGCTTTGGGCCTTCATGAACAGTTGGAAGACCTTCGGGGCCTGGAAGGCGCTGGGGAACATGGGGTTGGGGTAGACGGGGATGTGCTTGAGCTGTTCCCAGTCGTGGAGGAAGGTCAGGTGGACGGTGCGGTCGCCTTGTTCGTGCTGTTCGACGTCGAGGTCGGAGAGGGTTCCGCACCAGCGTTCGCCGTCCTTGTCGATGCGCAGGACGACGACGTCCTTGTCGCGGTTGTACCATTCGGCGGCCCACCGGGCGAGGGGGTCGGCTTCGGGCATGGAGATGGTGGCGCGGCCGACGTCGTTGACGACCCATTCGCAGTCGCCGGCGTATTCCCCGGCGATGCGGCCGGCGAGGTCGAGGCCGACGGTGCGTGCGTGCCAGAGGGTGGCCACGGGTGGGCGCAGGCGCTTGATTTCGCGGCGTCGGCGTTGCCGCATGCCTGATTCGTAGGCGGCGTCGAGGCGGTCGAGGGTGGTGGTGTCTACCACGGCTGCTCCCATCTCGGATAGACGCGGATTTGGGCGGCGGCGCCGGCGACTCCACCGAAGGTTCCGTAGTGCTCGGCGATGAGGTCGGCGATGGCTTGGCCGGTGAGGTTGGCGATGAGTCCGTCGCCGATGGTGGGCACCCACCAGGGCGTGGTGTCGCGGATCCAGGTGGCGATGCGGTTGCCGACGTCGGTGGGGGTCATCTGCATGAAGGCGGTGGCGCCGATTTCGTTGGCGAGGTCGTGGAGTCGGCGGGCGATCCATGCCTTCCACTCGTAGGGCAGGTTCCACGGCAGGGCCGGCAGCGGATCGACGGCGACCGGGAGCTGCATGCGGTAGGTCTCCGGCGGCAGGGGGTGCAGGAATGACTGGCCACGCATTGCGGCAAGGGGCGCGAGGGTCTGGTCAGTGGTCTCGACAGTCAGCTGGGCGGGGTCGGTGTCGACCAGAGCGTCGCGGCCGTATGGGAGGAAGTCGATGGGGATCATCCGTTCCTCTTCCCCTGGTTCGGTGCCGAGTTCGTGGTCGACGTCGGGGAGCAGCCACCCGGCCGGGGAGGTGAGTGACCAATAGGGCCACACGGGCATGTTGCCGGGGTTGTCGATCGTCACCGAGCCCATCACCGTGTCGCCGTCGAACTGCCACTCAGCGGTGATCGGGGCCGCGGACCGCCATCCCGGGATCGGTGCGATGAGCATGAATTTGTAGCGCGCGGATTCTTCGGCGCCAGGGTCGACGTCGTTTTCCATCGCGCGGGCTTCGACCTCGCGGACGGTGAGCACCCGCTCCCCCGACCTGTCGGTGCGCACGACGAGCTCCGAGTCACGGTCCCGGTGCAGTGCGCGCCGGAATCGGGTGAGCTCGTCGGCCCACTCGTCGCCGAAGAAGTCGATGGACAGCGGGATCAGCGGCGCCCGGAGGATCGACCCGGCGTAGACGGAGCCGCCGCCGACACGTGCACGGTACGTGGAGTCGAACGGTGTGTCGTAGAACTCCTCCATCTCGCCGGCCATCGCCCGCACCGGGCGGCCCAGGGCCTCCGGTCCGTGCAGCGGCCACTCGGAACCGTCGCAGCCGCGCAGCCACAGTTCATACTCGGTGGTCATTCGATCACGCTCCAATCAGACCGCGGTGCTCGCGCATCGCGAGTAGGCGGCCCTTCATGTAGGCGTCCTGGTCATCCCGGACGTGGAAATGGACATCGCCGTTGCCGTACCGGCCACGGCGGTCGGCCGCGGCGCCGCGGTTGGCCGGCTCCTGGGGCAGCTCCGGCATCAGCGGCATCTGCCACTGAGGCATGTGAGGCATCGCTGGCATGACGACGTCGGCCAAGGAGTCGAGCATCGACGTCGGGATCGCCATCAGGTCGCGGCCGAACTCCTCAGCGGCGTACTGGACGTTCCCCGCTACCTCACCGGCGTACCAACCGGCGAGCTCACCAGCCGGGCCTGCGGCCGCCGACACGACCGCGCCGGAACCCGGAACGATCGCGTTGGCCATGCCCGCAGCCGGGCCAGCCGCACCAGCGACAGCCGCCTTCGTCATCGACTCCGCCAACCCCGAAAGATCCGGCAGCTGGCCATAAACGAGGTCCTCGAAAGCCCTGGTCTGTTCCGGGCTGAGTACCCGCTCGGGCTCCAAGGTGTTCTTGAGCATGTGGCCCACACCGGTGGCGCGGCCACCACGGTCGTACCAGTTGTTGGCGCGCCAGAACTTCTCGGCTGCTACAGGATCTCCGTAGCGGTCCTCGATGTACTGAGCGCCGGCCTGCGTCTGCTTGTACGGATCCGGGGACTTGTCCGGCAGGTACTGCTGCAGCGTCCCACTTGATGGATTGAGCTGTGGCAAACCCCACGCGCCGGAGCTCGGATTCTCCGCCAACGGATTCCAGTTCGACTCGCGCGTGTAGATGAAGTCGATCCCCGCCCAGTTGGCGCCCGTGTCCCAGCCACGCGGCCGCAGCGCAGCCTTCGCCGCCTCCTGCGGCGTCGCGTACGTCGCCGCCGCAGGATCCTCCACCGCAGTGGCGGCGCCATCGCCGACACCAGCCTCGGCCGGGGCGTCCGATTCGGCGGTCTGGGCGATCGCTTCGTCCTGCTGCTCGATCTCCTGGGGCGTCGCGTCGTCCTCGACCTGCTGGTACCAGGTCTTGCCCGCCTTCATGATCGGAGGGAGCTGGTCGGGGATCCCCAGCACCGACAGCAAGCTGGCGACCTGCCCCGACACGAATGCCGACGCGAGGTTCCCGGCCAGCCCCGACCACGAGTCCGAACCGGTGCCGTAAAACGGCGAATCCTTGTCATTCGACGCCGACTCCGCGGCCGCTGAAGCCTCGGGAGAAAGCGGTACCGCGCGGCCGTCACCATCGGTCGTTGCCGTGATCCGCGCTCCGCCGTCGCCGTACTCCAGGGATTCCGACGACTCGGTGATCGACGGCTTGTTCGCGTACGGCGGCGAAAAGTGCTGGTGGTCGAGGTACCAGTGCTCGGTGAACTGCGGATCGTTGGCGCCGTCGCCACGGCCCACGGACGGGCCACCGACGTCGCCACCGGACTCGACAGGGATCCCGTCGAGCGACGCAGCCATGTGCGCGGAGTTGACGCCGACGATGAACGGCCCGACGCGACCACGCTTGAAGCCCGGCCACTGCCCCTGCAGCATCGTGTGGGTCGTCCCCATCCGGCCCGAGGTGTCGGGGTCACGACCCTGGGCAGCCCAAGCGACGCGGCCGATGTACCCCGAGCAGTCGGCGGCCTCACGGCTGATACCGCCCCACTGGTAGCGAGCACCGATGTCGTGCGACGACTTCGCCTCGCGGAGCGCACGGTCCAGGCCCTCGCGGGACCCGATCGTGCCACCGGTCTCCAGACCGGTGAGTTCCGCAGCCTGCTCGGCGCGACGGTCGCCGCGGTTGAGTGCCTTGAGGAAGCTCCTGTGCTTGGCGGATTGCTTGGCGTTGACGACTTCCTCACCGGCGTCGACGCGAACGATGGGCACACCGGAGCGGTCGACGCCCATGAAGCCGTCGACGACGTTCGTGCCCGGCCCGGTGGTGGGCAGCGAGCCCCCACTGGTCAGGTCACGGATCGAGCCACCCGCCGCGAGTGCACCGATGGTGCCGCCGTCGGCAGCACCGCCGGAGGAGAAGACGTCGCGGATAGATCGCACGACGTTCAGGCGGATGTTCAACGCAAAGTTGTTGAAGTCGTTGATCAGGCGCTGCAGCCACGAACGGGATTCGGTCACGCCGTCACGCAGCGGCTGGTTGTTCAGGTCGGCGGTCGGGGTCGGCCGTTCGCCGTCGAGCAGGTTCAACGTGCCATGCGCCGCTGCCGCGTTGCCGTCGAGCGGCCCGGTGAACAGGTCTGAGACCGGCACCGGGCGGCGCCCATCGACGCCATCCAGGGTGGCATGCGCGGCTGCGGCGTTGGCGCCGAGCAGCATGTTGTCCAGGTCGGACGTCGGTACCGCGTGCCGCCCATCGACGCCGTCGAGCACGGTGTGCGCGGCCACGGCATTCCAGGTCAGTTCAGTGGCGTCCAGACCAGCGGACGCGGAGGCGAACCGGAAGTCGAAAACATCGAGCTGCCCGTTAGCCTGGTCGATCCCGTTGTTGAAGGCGATCGGGTCGACGTCGAGCCCCGGCGCCGCGGTGGTGTCGTCGATCTGCCCGAGCTGGCGGGCAATGTCGTCGAGAGCCGCCTGGGCGTCACGAGTAATCGCCTGCGCCTCCACCGCAGACGGAGGCAGCGAGTCGAGGTCGACCTTCTTGCCGATGACATCGTCAAGCTTGGCCAACGCATCGTCCGCGACCGCGGTGATCTCGATCTGCCCGGTTTCCTCATCGATGACCTTGTACTTGATCCCGACATCATCGAGGACCTGCATCGCTTCCGGCCCGCCGGTGATGAACAGGTTCGTCCCGACAGCGTCAGGAGTGGACTCCAGCGCACGCTTCAACGCGTCGGCGGTCGCCAGCGCCGGGTCCGCCTCCAGCGCGGCGGAGATCAGCAGGTCGCGCGGCGTCATGTTCATCTGCTCCGCCAGCTGCATGATCGCGTCACGGCCCAGGCCCGACGACTCCGCCAGCCCCTCGAGTGCGGGCTGCGCCTCCGCCCAAATCGTGTTGACGTCGCCGCCAGCGATGGCGGCTTCCCGCATGCGCTGGCCAAGGTCGCTCATTGCCTGGTGCACAGCCCCGGACGCAGCGTTGTGGAGCGTGTCGAGCCTGCCGGAAGCGTCAAGGGTAGCGCCGGCGAATTCGCTGACCTCGCCCTCGGCGGTGGTGAAGGAGTCGGTGAGCTGGTCAATCTCAGCGCGCAGGTTTGCGTTCGCCTCGGTCAGGTCGGGGCTCGCACCCGTCAGCTTCTGAATAGCGGCCCAGTAGCTCTCCACCCGGGACTCAGCGTCGCCAGCCTTGTCCGCGATGGCTTCGATGGCGTCGGCCACTTCAGCCTGCGCCGGGCTCACCTGCCGGGCCTGCTCCACCAGCCGCTGCTGCTCCGCCCGCATCTGATCCAGCTGCTCAGCAGCCTTCTCTGCGCCATCGCCACCAGCGGCGACTTCCTGGCGCAGCTTCGCGAACTCCGGGCCCCCCTCAGCGACGACCCGGGCCACGTCCTCCATCGTGTATCCGAGAGACGAAGCCGTTTCTTCGAGGTGACGGTAGCGCCCGGCGGCCACACGGGCTTGCTCAGTCGTGTCGTAGAACGACTTTCCGATGAAGGGGACGACGCTCGCGATTTCGCGGAGCACCAGGGTCACACCACGCCCCTTTGCTCCCGCCTCATAGAACTGTTCCAGGCGTGCCGTGGCCAGGTCGGTGGCCGCCGCCATGCCTTCGTCACCGATCGCGCCAGTCGTGCCCGCGACCTCACGGGCAAGCTCCTTCTGCGCCTTCACCGCCGACGATGTCGCGCGAGTGAGGTTCTCCGCCGACTGCTTCGCCTCCCCGTACGCCGCAGTGATCAGCCCGACTGCGGCGGCAGCGCCGGCCATCGCGACGCCCCACGGGCCACCCATCGCGGCCATGAACCCCTGTCCCGCCTGCTTCATTCCGGAAAAGGCGGTCGTAACAGCACCCTTCAGGCCACCGACTGCAGTGGTGATGCCACGAGTGGCGGTGCTGGCGGCGGCGACGGTGCCGTGCCACGCCTGCGCACCCATGCGGTCGATAGTCGTGAAAGCGTCGGTGCTGGCCAGAGCCTGCAGCTTCGCCTGTTGTGCTGCGGCGCGGTGGGCATCACCGAAAGCGGTGACGCGTTGGCGGGCCTGGTCGGCACCGGCGGCAATGGCAGCCATGCCGGTGCGGCCGTTGTCGCCGAGCACCTTCGCGGCGACGCCGAGCTTGGTCATCTCGGGATGCGCGGCGGTGAAGCGCTTGACGTCGGCGCCGGAGGCGACGGCAGCCTGGCCGAAGTCGGTGATACCGTCAGCGGCCTTATTGACGTGCCCGGCGGTGGTCTTGAGCCACGATGCGATCGTGCTGCCCTTGGTGAGCGCCACCAGGGCCGCGCCGGCCGCGAGCGCCGCCGCCTCGGACGACTCCAGCACTCCGGCAAGTACGTTCAACGCTGGAACCAGCGTCGCATCAGCGACTGCGGCGGCGCCGCTGAGCAGAGATAGGAAGGTCTGCCACGTGGCCACGGAAATCGCACCGCCGACCTTGAGCAGCTCTGCCGCGATCGTACCGATCGAGGGCGCCAACGACAGTGCAGTGTCAAGCAGTAGCGAGAACGTCGCCGTCGTGTTGGACAGCACTGGCCCCAGCGACGTCGCTTCCGCACGCAAATCACGCACGAAACCAGCCACCGAACCCGCGGCCGGGCCCAGCCAATCCCGCAGCGCCTGCGCAGCCGGGCCGACGCGGTCCGTGAGATTGTCGATGACGCCGGTGAAACCGACGATGCCGTCGCGGGCGTCGTCGAAGAACGGCGTCATCGCGGCGGCGCCGAGCCGGCCGAGCGCGGCGCCCGCGTTGTCCATCGCCCCGGTGAACGTCTGGCCGGCAGCCAAGGCGGCGCCGCCCATCCCGGATTCGATCGCGTTGCGGAGCTCATCGAACCCGATCTGCCCGGCGGCCGCCATCTTCGTGATCTCGGCCGCTGTGACACCCATTTCCTGTGCAAGAAGCTGGATGATCGGGATACCGGCGTCGCCGAGCTGGGCGAGCACATCGCCCTGGAGCTTCCCCGAGGCAGCAACCTTGTTGAAGATAGATGCCATCGACCCCAGGTCGGTGCCTGCGATAGCTGCGGCATCACCCATGAGTTTGAGCGTGCGCTGCAAATCCTCGCCGGGCTTTACTCCGGACGCGACGGCCGCCGCAGCCGCCGCAGCGGCATCGCCAAGGCCGAAGGCCGTGCCCTTCACGGCCGCCAGCGCATCGCCCATAATGGACGCAACACCGCCGGCTGTGTGTCCCAACCCCGACAGCTTCGCCTCCGCGGAGTCGATGGCCGTCAACCGCTGGAACCCCTTGGTCATCGCGGCGCCGAGAACACCCGCGACAGCGGCGCCGGTGGCCACCGCACCGGTCTTGAGCGTCTTACCGATCCCGGCAGACAGCTTCGAACCGATCCCAGCGCCATCCTTCTCCGCATGCCTGGCTGCGCCTCCCAGCGCCGACCGCACGCCCGGCGCGATCTTGGAGGTTTCGGGGACGATGGGGACGTAGACGACGGCGAGTTCCTCGGCCATGGGGACCTCCTCGGGGTTATTCGCGCGGGCCGTCTGCGGGGACGGCGATTTTGCGCCTTGCGGCGATTTCTGCGCGGATGCGGGCGAATGCCTCGGGGGTTGCTTCGACCATGCGGTCGGTGGCTTCCTCGTCGGCGGGTTCTGGTTCGGGTGGGTAGATCTCCTGCCAGATGGGCGGGGGCGGCGGGGCGTTGCGGTCTGCGGTGCGTTGCCAGTTTGCGGCGCGGGTGGCGTCGGCGATGGCGGTCATAACTCGCATTTCCGGGGAGAGCAGTCGTGTGCCGGGGTTGCGATGTTCAGTGACGTAGGAGCCGTATCTGGTGGAGGTCAGGAGGGTGCGGACTTCGATCCAGGACAGGGCGGTTGTGCCCATGTCGTGGATGGAGCGGCCGAGCTCGAGGAGGTCGAGGGTCAGCGCTGTCCGTAGTTCAGGGTCGGCCTCCAGTGCTGCTAGGAGGCCTCGGATTCCCCCAGGTCGATTTTCGATTCGGAGCGCCAGATCTCCCAGAGCTGGTCGCGTTCGCCGATCGTGAGCTTCTTGAGTTCGTCGGCGTCGGGGAGGTCGAGGTTGTCAAGCCACCAGTCGATGAGCATCTCCGCTTCCTTGCGGCCTTCGGCGAGTTTTCCGGTTTCGGGGTCGATGGCGGAGGCGAGGTGTTCCTGAAAGTCTTCGATGAGTTGCTCGGGCTGGAACTCCCAGCGCTTGGCGGTGAAGACGAGGGGCTTTTTGCGTCCTTCGACGGGGACCTCGATGGTGACCATGACGCGCGGGTCGTGGGCGGGGATGAGCTGGCGGGTGGCCATGGGGTTCCTCCTGGGGCAAGTTTGTGGCCGCCCCTGCTGTCGCGGGTGGCGTCGGCAGGGGCGGGGTGGTGGGGAGCGGCGGGTTAGGAGTCGGATTCGGCGGTGGTGGCCTTGATGTGGAGGGTCAGGGCCTTGCGGGCGGTGATGCCGTTCTCGTCGGAGACGTTGACGGTGATCTGCTGGTCGCCGGAGGAGGTCGGGGTGCCCGACAGGTGTCCGTCGTTGGACAGGGTCAGTCCGGCGGGGAGATCTCCGACGGCGGTCCAGGAGTACGGGGCGGTGCCTCCGGTGGCTCGGAGCTGGTAGCCGTATTCGGTGCCTTCGGTGGCGTCGGGGAGCATGCCGGTTGCGACGCCGAGGGCGATGGCGCCGTCGGTGTAGGCGTAGTAGTCGCGCATGAAGTCGCCGTCGATGCGCGGGCCGGCGAAGCACTTGATGGTGACCTCGTACTGGATGATCTCCGTGGAGGTGTTGACGACGTCGCCGACGGTGATGACCTGTCCGACTTCAACGAGGGAGCGCTTGAGGCCCTGGTCGATGAGGAAGTCGAAGACGAAGGTGCAGCGGGGCATCTTCGCCTTGTTGTGGCGGACGGTGACGTGGCCGGTGTTGGAGTCGACGATGACGTTGTCGTCGCCGACGACGGTGCGCAGAACATCCGCGTTCTGGGACTCCATCAGGGTCAGGACGATGGTGTTGTCGACGGAGGTCTGCAGGGTGTAGACGACGTCACCGCCGAGGCCCTTGCGGTCGTCGGTCTCGCGGTTGGTGGCGTGGGTGACGCCGGACTCGGCGACGATGCCGAGGTCCACGAGGGTGCCTTCCAGGTCGTCGACGGCGTTTTCGGGCAGGTTTTCGACGCGGCGGGTGGAGCGGAACGCGGTGCCGGAGCGTCCGGCGTCGATGGACGTGATGAGACCGGTATCGGCCATGATTGCCTCCTATGGCATGAGAAGAGCCCCTGCCAGCCGGCGGGGCTTTGTATGGTTCAGGTGGTCAGGCCGGGCGCAGTTTGGAGATGCGCAGGCGGCCGAGGATCTGCCATCGGGCGAGATCCGTGCGGTCGGGGTCGGGGAAGCTCATGACGGATTCCTCCTCCCAGCCGCGCAGGCGGTGGCCTGCGGCGGTGCGGGTGCCGGGCCACTCTCCCTCGAGCAGTGCGAGGGCGAGTTGTCCGGTTAGCTTCTCGGCGGTTGGGCCGTCGGCGGCGTAGATCTGGATCGCGAATCGGGGTGCGGAGGTGACGCGGTTTTCGTCTTTGCCTCCGACGCGCTCAATTCGGATCCGCGGGACCGTCACCTCGCGCGGCAGCTGCGTGGAGACGGGGATGCCGTCTGCGAGCCCCAACAGCAGCTGGCGGAGCGCGGTGGTGGCCTGAGGGTCATCGAGCCGCATCGATGCTCCTGGCCAGCGTGTTGTTCTTGGCGTTGTCGCGCTGGGCTTTGTACGTCGCGGTGATCACCGAGGCTCGCGGGCGGGTGGCCCCAGCGTACGCGCCAGTTTCGTAGCCGTCGCCAGCGGCCGCCGCGATCTTCGCGGCAGCCTTGTTGATGACGCCGACGACTGTGGGGTCGAAGCGAATGGCCTTGAAAGCGGCCATGTTCCACTTGATCTTCATCCGGTGCTCCTTCCCAGCTTGATGACGTCGAGCCCGGGTGCCCAGCCGAACGGTCCGTGGTCGAAGTTCGACCGGCCGATGGCCTTGTACCGGGTGCCATCGACCTCGACGTGATCACCGACCACGATGTGGCCGGCGTCGGCGTAGAGGTCCAGGGCGTACTCGTAATGAGCGGGGGCGGTGAACGCCGACTTGTCGACGTCCGAGGGCTCCGCCCACCCCGCTGCTGCCACCTCTTCGGGGACCTCTTCTGTGGTGGTTTCATCGCCATGGTCATTGATGACCGTGGTGCCCGGCCGGATTTTCGTAACGGTGTAGCGAAGCGCGAACTTTGGGCCTACCATCCGCAGGCCTCCATGCTTCGGGCCCCATTGGCCCCGGCGTCATCGAGCGCGGATTCGAGCATTGCCCGCTCCTGCCCCGTGATGAACAGCGCTCCGTTGGGGTTGCTGTACGACTGGGAGTAGGAGAACGAACCGGCCGTTGCCTGCTGTTGCGACAAGCCCTCGGATCCGTCAGCGAGCAATGCCCGCTTGACCATCGCTGCGGATACCACTCGCAGGACGTCTGCCAACTGCGGTGGCGGATTCTCGGGAATCGCCGGGAACGTCGCTCGAAGCCACACTGCGGCGTCGGAGAGCAATGCCTCGACGGTGCCGTCTTCCAGGCCAGCCGGGAATCCCCGCCACCGCGTGCGCACTTCATCGACGGTGGCGAACATTGCTACGCCCCGAGGTTGGTGAGCTTGACCATGGCCATCGGGTCGGTGACGCCGAAGGCGACGGTGGCCCACGTCTGCGACCAGGTCGTCTGGGTCGAGGCGTCTCGCCACGTCTCGGTGGAGATCGGGGATTCGACGCCCATGACGCCGACCATGCCGGACTGCAGCACCAGGCCCTCGCCGGCGGGCTGGGCGGTGGTGGTGTGCAGGGTGAGGCCGAAGGTGGAGAGCATCTCCTGGTAGTTGGCGACGCCGAAGACGAGCTTGAGGTTCTTCGCGTCGGTCGGGTTCAGGATCAGGACGTCCGGGTTGTAGCCGAGTTCGGTTTCCTGGATCTTCAGCTGCGCGTCGAGCAGGTTGTTGATCAGCTCGCCCTCGCCGGTCTTGGCGGTCTTGGCCGATGCCTGGACGCCGGCGGCCGCCGCCCATCCGCCGGACGCAACCGTCAGTGCCTTGTCGTCGAGCGCGTCCAGAGCGTCGGAGAGCGCCTTGATGCCGCGTTCGTCGAGGTCCTTGACCATGGTATTGGCCACCTGGGAGACCTTTCGCTGCAACAGCATCGCATCGTTGCGGACGCGGGCCTCGTCGGTGATGCCGAACTTGCCACCCGTCTTCTGCACGCGAACGACAACAGGCTCACCGTCCGGGGTGTGCAGCACCGGGAACTCCGCGCCCGGCGCAATCACACCGGGCTTGTCGGTTGCGGTGGGTTCATTCTTGACGAGCTGGTCGAACAGCAGGGCACCACCGGAGGTGGTGACGTTGCCGAAGATGGTCTGGGTGAGCAGGTCGCGCTCGACGAGGCGGGCCGCGTAATTGTCGATGCGGGTGGGCTCGTTGAGCATCATGTCGATGGTGATCGCGCCGTCCCGGACTTCGGGGGCGCCGAGCGGGAACATCGGGTCTCGTGCCATTGGTTACTCCTTACTTCAGTGCCACGGTGACGACACCGTTGGCGGCCTTGGTCAGTGCGATGCCGACGACGGGGCCGGTTGCGGTCTTGGCGGCCTTGCCGGCCGCGGCGGTGGACACGGCATCGCCGGCGGCGATGGCGCCGGAGGCAGCGAGCTCGTAGATGCCGATGCGGTAGATGGTGACGTAAGCGTCGGCGGGGCAGTCGTGGGCGGCGACGCCGAGTGCGATGACGTCGGCACCGGCAGGCTTGACGACGGGGTTTCGGCCGTCCATGCCCGCCGAGACAACGACGAAGGTGCCCTTGGTGAGCGCTTCGGCTGCCTTGGCGGTGATGTTCGTCGCCGGGGTGAAGTGAATGGGCGTGGCCATGTCTTCCTCCTTCAACGGGAAGCGGGGTTGGTTTGGTGTTGGGCCCTAGACGGGCCAGCTGGGCGGGAACGCGTTATCCGGGGTCTCATCCGACCTGGGGCGGGGGCCGCCGAGCTGCTCGACGGGGACGTTCGACGGCGGCGCCTGAATCTGTTGCTTCTGCAGCTCGGCTAAGCGGCGCGCACGGTCCTCAATGTCCTCCGGGCTCCCTGAACCCAGGAAGTCGAGGTTCTCCTCGGCGATGCCGTACTTGGCGGCCAGGCGAAGTCGAGTGTTCTCCGCGGCAGTATCGGCGAGCTTGGCCTCGAGCTCGGCTCGCTGCTCCTGCTGCCGCTGGAGTTCGGACTTCTCCGCGTCCTGCTTCTCGCGCCACGCCTCGGCGTCGGCGCGCAGTTCGTTGCGTTGCCGTCGCATGGTCGCGGCCTCGTCGCGCAGCTTGCGGATTTCGTCCATGTAGGACTCCGGGGTGCGTTCCTCGGGTACCTTCTCGGCCCCCGGGGCCTCGTTGGCTGCCACCTCGTTGGTGGACTCGGTAGCGGTGTTTTCCTCCGACATGATGATCCCTCCAGGGCGATCGTTCAGTTTTCGGGCATAAGAAAACCCCGCCACCACGGGTGTGGTGCGGGGCAGTGCCATGGCGGGGACTCGCACCCCGCGGCTGTGGCTTCTACATGGCTATGATTTAGCTTTCAATCGAGGCGGGACGCCGCGAAGGATCATCGAAAAGCGCATCGATCGTTTTCCACGATCCAGAACCAAACTTCAGGATCTCCGGGGTCGCCGGGGGGGATGATGAACATCGTGTCGGTCTCATGGCCAGCCGTGGAAACGTAGGCATCGGGGAACCGCGCCACGACAACGTCAAACGCTTCGCGGTAGCTACGCATTATCGGTTCCTTCCACTACATGAACAACATCGACTCCCGGGCGGTACCCATCAATTCGGGCCCAACGGATCGATCCTCCCAGCGATCCGGCCAAATACTCGTCGCCGGATTCGCTGCCTACTTGAGGGTCAACCACCACAATACCGCTTTCGCGTCGTTCCCACCCCATAACGTGAGACGTTCCATTCGCCTTACCTGCACGGATGAACCCATACGCCCCCGGCGGGTAGTCGCGCTCCATCTGTCTTTTGACTTCTGGCCACCTCATCGCGTGAGTATCAGAATCGCTATCATGCCACTTCGGAGCGACCCCACTCGAGTTCCTCCAGAACCTTGATGCGTGCTCTGCTGAAGTCCGACCTCGCCGACGGCCAATCGGAACTTCATACTCGCCGGGCGCAGCCTTCGCGTCGTAACCGAGCTTCCGTAGTCCCCACGCGTTGACGCACCGAATGCAATTCGCCTCATCACCGGTCGGGTTCGCGCCGGTCAAAGCAGTGCGAGACCTGACCTTGGATCGTTTCCTGGACATTCGCGCCAATTTAGGCGGTGCCATTCCCTTTTCGCCCGCGTCGAGCGCGACGGCCTGCGCGATGACATCGCCATCACGCAACCGCTGGCTGAAGCGTCGAAAAGCAGTCTCTCCAGGTTCAGCGTCCCACGTAGCCGCTCGCCACTCGCGCTCGAGTCGCCTATACGCCGCCTCCCCAGGCCACGGTTGCCCTTTGATTACTAGCACGGCACGACAGTCGCAACCGTCGTGATACCGGCGTCCATCGGCCCGGCGCGTGACCGTGTCTTCGGAGTAGACGGGGCCGCGGGAGGCGAGCATGGCGCAAAACGCGCAGCTTTCTTTGCCGGAGAGGACGCGGGCGTAGCCGATGCGCTTGCCAACCGGTCGTTTGAGTGCGGCGTCGCGGACCCTGCCGAGCTTGGCGGTGTCGGACACGGCGTCGCGGCCGGCCTTGCGGGCATGCCGCAGCAGTGTCGACGACACCCGGGCGATGACCTTTTCCATCGCACCCGGGTGATCTGGAAAGGCGAACGCCGGGACCGATTGAGTGACGAGCGCGCGGGTGACGTCGTCGACGAGCTCCAACTCGATGTTGCTCGGCTTGGACCCCATGCCGATGGCGCGGATCACCGCGTCGTGCGTGGCGTGGGGCGGGTAGTTGCGCTGCTTCGCCGGCGCGACCTCCAGGCCGAGAGCGCGCATGTCGTTGCCCATCTGAGTGACTTCGTGGCGGTAGTAGTCGCCGCGGTACTTCTCAACGACGGGGTGCAGCCGCCGAGCCAGGGCGTCGGCGCTATCGGTGTCGGTGGGGATGCCATGGTCGGTCACGATGGCTGTGATCTCGCGGCGCATGCGCTTCTCGCGATTGTCCACGCGGGCACCCCCTCACAGTCATCGGCGGCACGCACGTGCCGCTGGGTCATCCTGAGGCCACAGTGGGTTCCTCGTCGTCGGGGTCGAACAGGCCAGTCGCAAGGGACGGCATGGTAGCGGTGCGGGCGCGGGCGCGCTCGACACGCTCGCGCGTCCATCCGGGGATGTCCGCCCACAGCTCGTCCTGGGGCACGCCGAGTAGCGAGGCGAGCTTTCCGAGGCCATCGACGGTCTGGGCGAACGACCTGCTGGAGGTCTCCGCCCACTTGACCTCCGCTCCGAAGTCCGCGGCACCGTCGCTGTCGCCGGTGATGTGCGCGCACAGGCGCAGTAGCTGTTCGTGGGATTCCCCCAACGAGGTCTGGATCTCGGAGGCCTTTCGGTCCTTCGACGTCTCCAACGCGGCGAGGCCGTCCGCCGAGATGTTGCTGATCGCGTTGGCGCCCAGCGACTGGGCCGGCACCTGCGCCGTGGCCGCCAAATCCCGGACCGTTGCTTGCCGGGCCTCGGTGTACTGCGCCAAATCCGTGGAGTCGAACTGGCCGACCTTAACGTCCTTGTTGCCGAAGAACCACGTGTCGGAGGCAGACTGTCGCATCGCGTCCTGCTCGGTCTTCGGCATCCATCCGAGGACGTAGCGCTGTTTGAATGCGCTCCAGTACTGGGCGACACCCTGTTGGTAGTTCGTGGTGTCGATGCGATCAGACAAGGCAAGAAGGTGCTCGATGATGCCTCGAGTTTCCTCCCCATCTGCCATCATCCGGTCCTGGTACCGCACGATGGGCGTTACGCCCACGCCGTGAGGGCGGGCCTCGAGGTACGGCAGGTTGGCGTCGGTGAGGTAGTGCGAGGAACCCCACTCGAGCGGATCACCGGGTACGTGCTCGGCGCCGAAGTAGTAGACGTCGTTTTCGTCGTACAAGCGGATATGGCGGCCCTGGATGGCCAGGGCGATGATCGGGAATTCCTCGCTGCTGGGGCTCCCTTCCCCGGGCCACGCGAACGGCTCACCATAGAAGGCGACCATGCGCCGAGGCGAGTGGACGCCGATCCGTGCCGCCCCGCCGGCGGCGGGTAAGACGGAGGCATAGGCGGTCCCGTACTCGAGGGCCGCACGGTGCAGCCCGGTCTGGCGGGCGTTCATGCGGTTGGTCTGCCACCACTGCCACGCCGGCGCCTGCTTCGCCCCGGAGGAAAAGAAGTTGTCCACCTTAAGGCTCTGCCCATAGGTGTCGAGCACGAGCCCCAGGAAGGGGGTCTGGGACATCTTGGCGATCTTGAGGTGCCGGTGGAAGTTCTTGCCCTGCTGCACGTCCATGCGACGGGCGGCTTCGGCGTCCGACCACGGGCGCACCGCGCGGTCGATCGTGTCGTAGCGCCGTCGCTGGGCCGCGTGCTCGACGAGGAGAGCCCGAACGGCCTCTCGGGCCTGTCCCTCATTCATGCGTGACGCACCTCCTTAGATGAACATCGCTTCGTCGTTGACCGGTGCGGCATTGACCGCCGGGTCATCCTTGGCCAGCCGGTAGACCATGCGGGCGCCGATCATGCAGACCGCCGCGTCAATCTTTCTGCTGGACTTCTTCGATTCCTTGCGGACGCTCTCGCCGTACCGGCCGAGGTAGCGGTGCGCGTTGCGGACGTGCTCCACGAGACGCGGATCACCGTCGTGGGTGAACGTGTGCTGCATGATCTCTGCGGCGGCCAGCTCGCAGGCCTGGGTAAACAGAAAGTCCTTGCCGCGCATGTCCCAGGCGATCGGCTCCGGGTGGCGAGCCTTCGGCGACGCCCACAGCCGCAGGCCGTCGCCGTACCGCGCCGGCCAGTCGACTTTGACGTAGCTCTCCCACTCGCGGACATCGGCGAAGAACGCCACGACGTCGAACCGGTCGAACGCGCGGGCAACACCCGCATCAACCGCCTCCACATCGACGTTGCCGCCCTCGGGCGGCGCCCACACCCCGACCGTGAACACGTGCCCATCGTCGAGGCAGCAGCCCACGAGGGCGGTGTGGTCGTTGGACAGCGAGCCATCGAAGAACAGCACGACGCGCTCGCCGTCGACCAGCCTGCGGCCCGGGGCGGCCATCTGTGCCCAGTCCTTCGGGTCGGCCCACGCATCCATCGAGGCGGTGGGCCAGTTCAGGTACTTGCGCTTCGAATCATCCGGGCGGGCCTTCGGATGCCAGATGCGGGTGATCATCCAGTCGATGTCCGCCCACGGGCAATCCGCGTACACGAACTCCAGCCCGGCGCGCAGGCTGGCTTCGTCGGCCATGTCGGTGTCCGGTGGTGCCTGCCGGCAGTCGTAGAGGATCTTGAGCTCGTTCTTGGTCAGGCCGTCTTCCTGCATGCACCAGGAGTCGAACGTTTCCTCACCGGCGCTTCCGGAGCCAGGGGTCCAGGCGTTGAGGGTCTCCAGCATTCGGGAGCCGGACTTGGCCAGGTTGTCGAGCAGCGTGCGGTGCAGCTCGGTACCTCCGTTTCCGTTGGTCCAGTGCTCGAGCTCGTCACCGATGACGAAGCTGGCTTCCGCGCCTTCGGCTGTTGCCGACGACGAGGTGATGACTTCGAGCTTGCCGGCGGGTTCGACGTTGATTTGCGTTTTGCCGACGTCGAGGCCGTAGTCGGCGTGGAGCTGGGGCGCAGCCTTCTTGGACGCCATGGCGCGGATCATTCGCATGGTGTTCTCGGTCTGGTCGAGGGAGACGGCGGCGATCTGCACCCACGGCATGTGGACCCTCTTGCCGATGCAGCCACCGAGCACGTCCGGATTGAAGTGGCTGAACCGGACGGGTGCCAGGAGCTCGATCAGCGCCAGTACGGCGGCGAACGGGCTCTTCCCCGAGCCCTTCGCCAGCCTGCGGGCGGCGTGGTAGTACAGCCAGCGGCCGTTTTCGTCGACGGCGTAGAACCAGAGGATGAAGCGGGCCTGCTCGCGAGTGAACTGCCAGCGCTTGCCGGCGCGGATGCCGTTGGGGTGGCGCAGGTACTTCGCGGCCCAGGCCAGGGCCTCCCAGCCCAGCGTCAGCGTCGGTAGCCCTTCGGGCAGGGTCTCCAGGCGTTCGGCGGCGGCGACCATGGTCATCATCACCTCCGCGCGGCGGGCGGATCAGCCGGCCAGGTCGTTCTTGTACTTCTCGAGCATCGAGACCGTCGCGGCGCCATCGGCGTCGTCGACGCCGGGGCGCTGGAGCTCCACGCGGATTCTCCGGCGTGCACCCTCCGAGGTCATGAGGTTGTCCATCATCGACAGCACCAGGCCGATCGTCGCCGCGCGCGGCTTCTCCATTGCCATCTCC
>NZ_QFPF01000154.1 GCF_003248605.1 Microbacterium sp. | reverse complement strand
GGCGATACGCGAACTCGATGACGCCGCATCCGAATGGGTGCTGACCTGCACCCCCGCCTCTTTTCGCGCCAGACTCGCCCGCCTCGTCGAGCGCCTCGACGCGCGGCGCGCCGAGGCCCGGCACGCCGCCGCGATGCGTGACCGGCGCGTGGTCATCGAGCACGTCGACAACGGCATGTCGTGGGTGTCGGCCCTGATCCCCACCGTCGATGCGGTCGCCGCGGGTCGGCGCCTGACCGCAACGGCCAAGGCGACCACCAACGGCGGCGGCGAGACCCGACGACGCGATCAGGTGCGAGCAGATCTCTTCAGCGCATGGCTGCGCGGTGAGGGCACAGCCACGGCCGTCAAGACCACCGTGTTCGTCACGGTTCCCGTGACGCTGCTCGCCGGCGACACGACGGCGGCACTCCCCCGGGAGCAGGCGCAGCTCGTCGGACACGGCCCGATCGACTCTCTCACCGCCGCGCAGCTGTTCTTCGAGGCCAAGGCCTTCCGCCGAGTGATCACCGACCCCGTGCGGGGCATCGTCCTCGACATGGATCGCCGCACGTACCGGCCGACCAAGGCCCAGCGCGACTGGCTCGTGCTCACCCACGGCCGGTGCGCGCGTGACGGGTGCTCAAGACTTGCGCTCGACGCGGATCTCGATCATGACAGAGCCTGGGCACGCGGCGGCACCACCGACGCATTCAATCTGCGTCCTCTCTGCCCGCCCGATCACACGCACCGGCACAAGACGAGATTCCGGTTCGTGTCGCGCCGCGACGGCACGGTCCAGGTGACCACCCCGACCGGGTTCACCACATCGCCTCCGCCGCCCTTCTGATCAGCACGACCCCGCCGCGCCCGGGCTGTGCGAGCCTGGGGCCATGCGCATCGCACTCACCGGCTCATCCGGCAAACTCGGCTCCGTCGTCCTGCGCGAGCTCCGCGCCGCGGGTCACGACGTCATCGGACTGGATGCCGTCGGCGCCCGCGACCCGGGCTTCGTCCAGGTCGATCTCACCGACTACGGGCAGGTGATCGACGCGCTCGCCGGCGTGAACGACACCCACGACGGCGTCGACGCGCTCGTGCATCTCGCGGCGATACCGGCCCCCGGCATCCGCGCCGATGTCGCGACCTTCCACAACAACATGCTCGCCACGTTCAACGTCTTCTGGGCGGCGATACGCCTCGGCATCGAGCGGATCGTGTACGCCTCGAGCGAGACCGTGCTGGGGCTGCCCTTCGAGGTGCCGCCGCCGTACATCCCCGTCGACGAGGAGTACGCCGCTCGACCCGAGTCCGTCTATTCGTTGGTCAAGCATCTCGAGGAGCAGCTGGCGATCGAGCTGGTGCGCTGGCATCCCGAGGTCTCGATCACGGCGCTGCGCTTCTCCAACGTGATGGCGCCCGAGGACTACGCCGCCTTCCCCTATGACGACGACGTGCGCGAGCGCAAGTGGAACCTCTGGGGCTACATCGACGCGCGGGACGGGGCGCAGGCGGTGGCGAGGGCATTGGATGCCGCACCCGCGGGCTTCGACCGATTCATCATCGCGGCGGCCGACACCGTCACGACGCGCACGAATGCCGAACTCGTCGCCGAGGTGTTTCCCGACACCCCGGTGCACGGCGACCTCGGCGAGCACGACACGATGCTCTCGATCGCGAAGGCACGGCGCCTGCTCGGATTCGATCCCCAGCACTCGTGGCGCGACGCGACGCAGTGAACGAAGAAGGCCCGCGCAGTGCGCGGGCCTTCTCACAACGTGGCGAGTGAGGGATTCGAACCCCCGAAGGCTACGCCGGCTGATTTACAGTCAGATCCCTTTGGCCGCTTGGGTAACTCGCCAGTGCGCGCCCGTCCGACTTTCTCAGACGACCGGAAGCGCGATCACCAATCCTACCCCGTGCGGGAACGCTCCAAGAACCGAGGCCGGCCGGGTCAGGTACCGATGCTGTCGATGTCGACGTCGCGCAGCTCGCTCGCGGTGCGCAGCAGCGCCCCCTCGAAGCGGCACGTCGCGGCGGCGATCTCCATCGCCTCATCGAGCACCTCCTGCCACCCCGGTCCGTCGGCGGGCGGCTGATCGCGCACGAGCGCCGCCACGATCGCGGCGAGGCTCGCATCGCCCGCCCCCATCGTGTCGACGATCCGGCCGCGCAGGGTCGCCACCGGCGAGGAGACGTCGAAGCCCTCCCCCGTCATGCCCGCCCCCGCGGCTCCCCGCGTGGCCAGGACGACCGGGGCTCCCAGCGCGCGCACACGGGCGACAGCGTCGTCGAGCTCTTCGGAGTACATCAGTGCCGCGTCGTCGTCGCCGACTTTGACCACTGCGGCCCGCGGCACCAGGCGCTCGAACGCCGCGACGAACGCCTCGAGATCGTGCATCATCCCGGTGCGCGGGTTGGGGTCGATCACGAGCCGCGTATCGGTCGCCGCGACAGCATCCACGAGGTCCTGCGTCTGGGCGGCGTCGTCGAGCGGAAAGCAGCTCACGACCGTCACGGGCGCCGCCGCGATCGCCCACCGCTCGCGCTCGCCGAACACCACACGTCGCGCCTGCGCGGCGGCGTTGAACTCGTAGGTGGGTTCACCGCCGCGCGAGCGCACGCTCACCGCCCGGGAGGAGCCCTGCGGAGAGGGTGACGGGATGAGCTCGACATCGAAATCGGCCAGGTAGGCGGCGATCCGCTCACCGGCGGCATCGTCGCCGACCATCGCGATCAACGACGTCGGCACCCCGAGTCGCGACAGCCCGACGGCGACGTTCAGTGCCGCTCCACCGACGAACTCGCGCAACCCGAGATCGTCGCGCAGCTCATCGATCAGGGCATCGCCCACGACCACGACTCGATCCTGCGACATCGGCGCCTCCTCGCGCTCCACCTGTGCGGGTCATCCGCTCCCATCGAACCTAGGACGACAGCACGCGCTCCACGAGGCGTTCGGTGCGCAGTCTCGCGCCGTCGATGCGCAGATCGACGCTGCTGCGCACCTCCGACGGGGCGAGCGGCGTCGCCAGGCGCACGTTCTCGTGGCACGACAGATCGGCGCAGATGTACGTACCCACGCTGCTGCCCTCGATGCCCGCACGCCCCGCCTTGCGCGCCGTGAACAGCGAGACCTGATCCGCCGGCTGCATGGTGTGACAGATGTCGCACAGAGCGGCCCGCGCCCGCGACGAGCCGTCGGCGGCGCGAAGGGCGACCCCGGTGGGCGCTCCGGCGTGCTCGGTGATGAGGTAGCCTCGGCCGCGCGCGCGGGGATCGCGCCAGGCGAGAAAATCCAGGTGATCCCAGTCGGTGAGCAGGAAGTCGTGCGGCAGCGCGACATGTCGCAGCTCGTCGGGAACCACGTTCACGAACGAGGCCCGCACCTCAGCTTCGGTCAGCGGCCGCATGTCACCTCCAGGCACTTTCCTCGTCCCAGTCTACGAAGGCCTCGCGACAGGGGCGGTCACGGGCCCGCGTCGCTAGACTTTCGGAATGGCCGATTCATCCTTCGACAACGTTGCCAAGTAACCTCTGACCGCCATCTGCTCTCGGCCGCTCCGATCGCGCACCGCTCTCGGAGAACTCCAAACTCAGGTGGGATGTCGGATTAAGGCGAACCGCGGCGGCACGCTGCAACTTCAGCGCCTGGAGGGCTCCGCACGCCCTTTCAAGCGCCAGAGCAGCCAAAGTCCAGTCATCGGTATAATCGCGAGGCCCACGAGGACCATGGTGTGCCACATGTCGAATGCGCTGAGTTGGGGTTCAGGGAGAGACGGCCCAAATGAGGAGTCAGCCACGGACGACTCCTCACTCACAACTCGGGTGAGCATCACGACCGCAACCATCACGGCGAACACGATGAATGGTGTCGCGATCGCCACGATCTTCTCCCATCTCCTCCACAGGCGACTCATGCAAACCAGCACAACGCCGACGACCCACCCGACGGCGGGAACGATGAATCCGCCGAATCCGAGTACGAGCGCCGCGGTGATGGCGAAGCCGCGCGATCGTTCGACCGGCGTCTTCACTTGTCGCTCAACCGTCATATGGGCAGGCCGCACTTGGGCGTCACGGGCCTCGCGTGCGATCGACGCAGGAGTGCCCAGCTGGGCGATCCGGGCGGCGGTGGCAGTCGCGTCCAACCCGCTTAGCTCTTCCAGGATTCCAACACGGATTTCGGATGCGATTCCGAACGGCAGACCGCTCATCGCGGAGTCCAGCCGCTCTAGGAAATCGTCCCGCAGTCGCACGGATTCGTGGTCAGTCATGGTCTCTGTCCTCTCCGAGAAGGTCCGTCACCGACGCCGCGAACGGCGTCCAGTATGTCCGGAACTGTGCGAGTTGCACCTGCCCCGATGGCGATAGTCGGTAGTACTTGCGCGCCGGACCAGACGGTGATGGCTGATCGAACGTCGTCACCCACTCGTTCTCGCGCAGCCGCGCAAGAAGCGG
>NZ_QFPF01000068.1 GCF_003248605.1 Microbacterium sp. | reverse complement strand
GCGCATGGTCGCCGAGCAGGAGGAGGTCGCGCACGAGATCGCGCCCGGCTCCTCGATCGAGGAGGCCGTCGCGATCCTCGAAGCCGATCCCGCCCGCAAGCTGCACGGTACCGAGGCGCTGCAGCGCTGGATGCAGGCGACGAGCGACCGTGCGATCGCCGAGCTGGGCGCGAGTCACTTCGACATTCCCGAGCAGATCCGCACGCTCGAGTGCATGATCGCCCCGACCAACGAGGGCGGCATCTACTACACGGGGCCGACAGACGACTTCTCCCGGCCCGGCCGCATGTGGTGGTCTGTGCCCGAGGGCGTCGACAGCTTCGACACCTGGCGGGAGCTGACCACGGTGTACCACGAAGGGGTGCCCGGTCATCATCTGCAGATCGCGCAGGCCGTCCACAACCGTGGCGAGCTCAACTCCTGGCGACGGCTGCTGGCCGGCACGTCGGGCCACGCCGAAGGCTGGGCTCTGTACGCCGAGCGCCTGATGCAGGATCTGGGCTATCTCGACGACCCGGCCGACCGCCTCGGCATGCTCGACGGACAGCGCATGCGGGCCGCCCGCGTCGTCCTCGACATCGGCGTGCACCTCGAGAAGCCGAGACCCGACGGCCAGGGCCCCTGGGACGCCGCGTTCGCGCTGGAGTTCATGCGGCGCAACGTCAACATGCCCGACGAGTTCGTGCAGTTCGAGGTCAACCGCTACCTGGGGTGGCCGGGACAGGCGCCCTCGTACAAGGTCGGGCAGCGCATCTGGGAGCAGGTGCGTGACGCCTACCGCGATGAGCGGGGCGAGGCCTTCTCGATCAGGGAGTTCCACAAGCGCGCCCTCGACATGGGCGGTGTCGGACTCGACACGCTCCGCACGGCCCTTCTACGCGGCTGAGTCGGGGCCTCACGGGGGCGTTCCGCCAGCGGGATGCTGCCGCAACAGGTCCGCGACCTCCTCGTCGCCCGTCTGGGTGAAGTCTTCGTAGAACTGCCCGACGGCCCAGAACTCCCGTTCCGGGCGTAGGCAGACGTACAGATCCGCGATGCCGCGGTCGGGGCGCCACTGCGCCGGCGCGACGGGCGCCGCGAGCACCACCGTTGCGGCGCCGCGGTCGCGCAGGACCCGGCACGCGGCGGTGGCCGTCGCCCCCGTGGCGATGCCGTCGTCGACGACGATCGCCGTGCGTCCGCGCACGTCCGCTCGCGCGCCGTCGCCGCCGAACAGCCGAGTGCGTCGGGCGAGCTCGACGCGTTCGAGGTCCTCGACGAAGGCGAGCTGCTCCGGTCCGACGCCCATGCCGCGCACGGCGGCCGCATCCACCACCCGTACGTTCTCGCCGATCGCACCGACGGCGTACTCCGCGTGTGCCGGCGCGCCGAGTTTGCGCACGAGCACGACGTCCAGCGGGGCGGCAAGGGCACGCGCGACCGGTGCCGCGACGACGACGCCCCCGCGGGGAATCCCGTACACGACCGCGTCCGCACCCACGGTGCCCGCGGCCGCCTCCGCGACGAGGCGTTCGGCGAGGAGACGACCGGCATCGGCACGATCGCGGAAGGGCTGCGCTGCCATGCGGCCAGAGTACGCTCGCAGCGGCATGATGCGGCGGGAATGCCGGCACGACGGCATCCGTTGCATGCTTCTGAATAGAAGGGCGGGATCATGACCGAATCCACCGGAGTACAGCTGGGGCTCGACACGTTCGGCGATGTGAGCCTGGGATCCGACGGGCACCTGATCAGCGATGCCGAGACGATCCGAAACCTCGTCGACCAGGCGCAGCTGGCCGACGAGGTCGGGCTGGCGTTCTTCGGGGTGGGGGAGCACCACCGCCGCGAGTTCGCGATCTCGAGTCCCGAGATCGTCCTCGCCGCCGCGGCCGCTCGGACGTCCCGGATCCGCCTGGGCACCGCCGTGACGGTGCTCTCGAGCGATGACCCCGTGCGCCTCTACGAGCGCTTCGCGACGCTCGACGCCGTCTCGCAGGGGCGCGCCGAGGTGATCCTCGGGCGCGGGTCGTTCATCGAGTCCTTTCCGCTGTTCGGCTACGACCTGCAGGACTACGAGACCCTTTTCGAGGAGAAGCTCGACCTCTTCACGCAGCTCATGACCGAGAAGCCCGTCACCTGGCAGGGCACCACCCGCGCACCGCTCACCGAGGCGGATGTGTTTCCGAAGACCGCCCGGGGGCTCAAAGCCTGGATCGGCGTGGGCGGCAGCCCCGAGTCGGTCGTGCGTACGGCACGTCATGGTCTCGGCCTCATGCTCGCGATCATCGGCGGGCCCGCCTACCGGTTCCGCCCGTTCGTCGATCTCTATCACCGCTCGCTCGACGCCTTCGGCCGCGAGGCGCTGCCCATCGGCGTGCACTCGCCGGGTCACATCGCCGACACCGACCAGCAGGCCTGGGACGAGGCCTACGCCGGCTTCGAGGCGATGAACAACACCATCGGGCGCGAGCGCGGATGGCCGCCCTACAGCCGGATGCGCTTCCAGCACGATGTCGGCCCCGAAGGGGCGATCTACGCCGGATCCCCCGAGACCGTCGCGCGAAAGATCGTCGACACGGTGCAGACTCTGGGCGTTTCGCGCTTCGACCTCAAGTACGCGACCGGCACCATGCCGCACAGCATGCTGATGCGCAGCATCGAGCTCTACGGTACGCGGGTCGCCCCGCTCGTGCAGGAGATGCTCGCGGACTCCCGCCAGCCGGTGCGCTGAGTCGTACGATGGCCGGTGGGCTGAGCCGTACGATGGCCGGCGTGACCGACACCGCAGCCGCACGCTCCGCGCGGCCCTCCGACCGTCTCGACACGTTGCCGTTCAGCCGCGCCCACCTGCGCGTGCTCACCGGTTCGGGAATCGGCTGGGCACTCGATGCGATGGATGTCGGACTCATCTCCTTCGTGATCGCCGCTCTCACCGTGCAGTGGAGTCTGCTGCCGCACGAAGCGTCGTGGATCGCCTCGGTCGGATTCATCGGCATGGCGATCGGTGCGAGTGTCGGCGGTCTGCTGGCGGATCGGCTGGGGAGGAGGCAGGTCTTCGCGATCACGCTGCTGGTGTACGGCGTCGCCACGGGTGCGAGCGCTCTCGTCGGCTCGGTCGCCGCGCTGCTCGTGCTGCGGTTCTTCGTTGGCCTGGGACTCGGGTCCGAGCTGCCGGTCGCCTCGACGTACGTGAGCGAGTTCGCCCCCGCGCGCATCCGCGGGCGTCTCGTGGTGATCCTCGAGGCGTTCTGGGCCGTCGGCTGGACCGCGGCCGCGCTGATCGGCTACCTCGTCATCCCCGCCTCCGATGACGGCTGGAGATGGGCGTTCGCGATCGGTGCGATCCCGGCCGTCTACGCGCTCATCGTGCGCTGGGGTCTGCCGGAGTCGGCACGGTTCCTCGAGTCGCGAGGAAGGCTCGGCGAGGCGGATGCTGTCGTCCGGCGCTTCGAGGCGTCCGCTGGCCGCCCGTCCCCGGCCGCGGCGACGGTGCGCGACGGCGGCCTACCGGTGGCGCCCGCGGTGGACGCGGCACCTGGCGGGGCGGGCCGGGCGCGGGGCGCGATGCGCGGCGTCGCGGCGCTGTGGGGTCCGGGCGTGCGCCTGCGGACGGCATCCCTCTGGGTCGTGTGGTTCTGCGTCAACTTCTCGTACTACGGGGCGTTCATCTGGATTCCGTCGCTGCTCGTCGCGGCGGGATACGACCTCGTGCGCTCGTTCGGATTCACCCTGATCATCACTCTCGCGCAGCTGCCGGGATACGCCGTGGCGGCGTGGCTGATCGAGGTCTGGGGCCGGCGTGCGACGCTCGTGGTGTTCTTGGCGGGGTCGGCGGTGTCGGCCTACTTCTTCGGCACCGCGATCGCGCAGTGGCAGGTGATCGCGGCCGGGATGGCGCTGTCGTTCTTCAACCTCGGCGCGTGGGGTGCGCTCTACGCCGTCACTCCCGAGGTGTATCCGACGCCCGTGCGCGCGACCGGCGCGGGCTGGGCGGCCGCGGTGGGGCGTCTCGCATCCATCGTCGCGCCGCTGCTGGTGCCGGTGATGCTCGTCTGGGGCGGCACGCCGCTGCTGTTCGCCGTGTTCGCAGGGTTCTTCGTGCTCGCAGCCGTGGCCGTCCTGCCGCTCGGCGACCGCACGGGCGCAGCGCTCGACGCCTGACCCGCCCGCATAGGGTGGGGGAGTGGTACACGTTCGGTACGTCGCGATCGGCGACTCCTTCAGCGAGGGCGTCGGCGATGAGCTGCCCGACGGTCGCACCCGGGGGTGGGCCGATCTCACCGCGCAGGGCTGGGCGAATGCGCTGGGAGATCGGATCGAGTACGCCAATCTCGCCATCCGGGGCAAGCTCGTCTGGCCGATCGTCGAGGAGCAGCTCGAACCGGCCCTCGCGCTGAAGCCCACGCACCTGTCGTTCAACGGCGGGGGCAACGACATGCTCCGACCGCGCGCCGACCTGGTGCGCGTCGCCGACGCCTTCGAGCGCGTGCTGCGTCGGTGCGACGAGGAAGGGGTCACGCTGATCCTGCTCTCGGGCGCGAACCCGTCCGCGCAGCTGCCGCTCGGGCGGCTCATTCGGCGCCGCGGAGACGAGCTCTCACGAACTGTGGAACAGCGGGTGGAACACCGCGACGATGTCGTCCGCGCGCTGAACTGGCACGATCACGAGCTCGGCACGCCTCCGTTCTGGTCCGAGGACAGGCTGCACATGAGCGCACGCGGGCATCACCGCGTCGCCGCCCGCGTGCTCGATGCCCTCGGGCACACCCCGCCGCCGGAGTGGTGGGCGCTGCCGGATGCGGGTCCCCGAAGCGCGCGCGGGTGGGCCTACTATCGCGAGCACGTGGGTCCGTGGGTGCGCCGGCGGATGACCGGAACCTCATCGGGTGATGGCCGCCAGGCGAAGTACGGCGCGTGGACGCCGATCGACCCGAGCACCTGAGCGCGGCATCCGTTCGGAGCACGGACCCGCTCAGAGCCCGGACCCACTCGGAGTACGGACCCGCTCGGAGCACGTGCCACCTCAGAGCACGTACCCCGGGTGCTCGGCGAAGGCCCCGTCGATGACGATCTGCGCGCGCTGGCGGGCCAGCTGGCGCAGTGCGCTGGTCGTACGCGCGCCCTCGGCGAAGTACCACCAGAGGTACAGCGCACCGTACATCCACGCGCCGTTGTAGGCCCAGTTCGAGTCGGCGCCGTCCTTGCCCTCCCCGAATGTCGAACCCGCGGGGAAGGTCGAGTTGTGCCGGAGTGCGGCGTGCCGTGCCTCGTGAACAAGGGTCTCGGCGCGTCCCGGGGCGTTCTTGCTGTAGAAGAACAGCGAGTACAGCTCGACGTTGGAGCCGTTGTTGCGAGCGACGGCGTCGCCGTCTCCGCAGGCGGCACGCAGATCGCCGATGTGTTCGCGCACGTACCGGCGCGCCCAGTTCAGGCAGGCGCCCGAGTAGTCGTCGTCGAGGTAGTTCTGGGCCGAGTAGGTCAGCGCGTAGCAGCCGTTGAAGGCTCGGGCGAGCGGCAGATCGGTGTTGCAGCAGTCGTCGTACCCGAAGCTCGCGTTCCAGGTCGCATTGGCGAAGAAGCCGTATGTGTTCCAGAAGTAGTCGACGAAGGGCTGACTGCAGATGGAGGCGCCGTAGAAGGCGTCTCCGGAGGCGTTCTTGTCGGGCACGGTGGCGCCACAGGCGGTCATGGTCTCATTCCTCTCTCGATGCTGCGCGGGTCACTCGTCGAAGGGGCGCGGGATGCCGGGCAGGTCCTTCTGCGGCGGATCGATGCGGTCGATATCGGCCTGTTCGGCGTCCGACACGGTGTGGCGCTGCAGGTCTGCGATCCACCCGTCACCCCGCTCGTCGAGAAGGGCGCGGGCGTGCTCGAGCGCGTCGCGCTGATCGCCGTCGAGGAGTGCGAACCACGCGGCGCGGCGCATCGCGGTGTAATCGGCGCGGGCGATGGTCTCGAGCAGCACGTCGCTCGTGTCGACGCCGTGCCGGAAGAGGCGGCTCAGGCCCTCCATCGCGGTGGTGCGCAGCAGCACCTCCTCGGTGACCGTGCTGATGCCGTGCGCGGGGTCGGCGGACCGTTCCTCGGGAATGGGGCGTCGGACGATGTCGGCGAGCAACTCACCCGCCGCCGGGTGTTCCAGATCGATCGCCAGTTGCACGAGCGCCCACCGCTCGATGTAGGCATCCTCCTCGAGCGCGTCGTGGGTCTTCAGCACCAGGACGGCGAAGTCCGCGTCCTCGCGCACGCGGGCCAGGGCGCGCTGATAGATCTCCTCGGCGCCGGCGCCACTCGCCGTCATGACCGCGACCGTGTCGGTCAATCGCCGGTACAGCCGCGGATCGCCCGAGATGTCCGGGAAGCTGCGCATATCCCGGATGGCGAACTCGTCGGGTTCGGTACCGCGCACGCGAGGCGTGTTCTCGTGATGCACCATCGCTCTCTCCTGTCTGGGGGCGAGCGCGGGGGAGTGCGCTCACCCTCGAAGGAGTTCGCGAGGCGACGTCTGATACGTCTCAGCCGCGGGTCAGCAGCCCGGGCCCGCGGGATCCTCGATGCAGGTGCGGGCGACGAGGGCCGTGTGCACCTCGACGACACGCACGTCGTATCCGACGCCCGCCGAGGTGACCGCCCCGGTGACGGGTCGCCATGCCCCCGTGCCGAAGTCGACCGCCGCCTGGTAGATGACCCGCGCGGTGACACGGTAACGGCCGGGCTCGCCGTAGACATGGCTCGTCGCGGTGGGGCTGAACTCCGGCATCCCGAGTCTCTGCCACGGTGCGCCGCCGGTGGATGCCGCGCGCGCCGTGCCGTCGCCGTGCTCGAAGCGGAAGGCGGTGGGGGAGAACCGCACCGTGACGTCGTACCCGAACAGCGTGCCCGTCAACGCATGGGTGGATGCTGTCGCCACGAGGTTCGTGGGCATGCCGACGACGCCGAGCCCCTGCGGCTCGCCCGTGATGGCCGGGGCCGCCGGGATGAACGAGGCGAGGTCCGCCGCCGTGACGTCGGGGAGGGTGACGACCGTGTAGTTGGGGCGGCACAGCGCGGTCGTGCAGGCCGGGGGAGCGGCGGGCGCTGTGCCGGTGTCGTCGCTGCTTGGATTCGTTGCCGAGCCCGTCTGTGGCCTCGTCGCTGGCCCGCTTTGCCCGCCGGGGCTGCGGGTGTCGGCGCCGACGTCGACCTGGGTGCCGTTCGTCGTGGCGTGGCAGGTCTCTAGGTATGAACCCGCCCCGCACCCTACGCTCGTCGCGGTTAGCGATGCCCCGATCATGGAGGTTGCCAAGGCGAACTTGACTAGCTTGTACATTCGCCCGCGGCTTCAAGCCCGGAAATATCATCGATTACAAGACCAGTCGGCGAAGAACGGGACGACACGACCGTCACCTGCATTTCCTGCGTGTCTGGTCGGGACGAGCCGACCACCGATTTTCCGTCGCGATCGACAACGCGCACGTCGGAGACTTGTAGGCAGATCCCGATCGTTGAAATCTCGCCGGTGGTGATCGGCCAGGCGCGTTCAACCTTGCTGTTACCCGAGATCGCCCAGTCGTCCGCATGCATCTGCGACAGCAAGCGACGTTCCGAGGCAAGCATCTGACCGCCGAGCCACGCATACACGGGCTCAAACGTGTCCGGATCTTGCAGATCAACCTGATTGAGGGCGTCGACGTAGGCGCGATATGTCGCCTCGGCGGCCGCGAAGGCTTCGTCGTCCGTGGCGAAGGGGAGTGCAGTCGCGGAGGGCGTGGGCGTCGCGTCGGGCTGCGGCACACATCCGACCAGCAGCAGGGCGGCGGCGGCGAGCGCGACGATCCCGAATCTCATGGCGACACGCTAGCTGTGCGGCGGCCGGCGACGGCGGTTATCCACAGATGTCGGAGCTTCGTCGTACGTTCGCCGCATGACTCGGTTCTTCTTCGACACCGCAACGTCCCTCGACGGCTTCATCGCGGACGACGCCGACTCGCTCGCATGGCTGTTCGCCGTACCCGACGGCGAGTCGCCCGCCGACGAGCTGCTGCCGCACGATCATGCGGTCCTGGTGGAGGGATCGACCACCTACGAGTGGCTGGTGAGAGAGTCCGACATCCTGACGCACCCCGAGAAGTGGCAGGAGTTTCATGGCGATCGGCCGGTGTTCGTGTTCACGACGAGGCAGCTTCCCGTGCCGGCGGGAGCCGACGTGCGCTTCGTCTCGGGCTCGGTCGCCGAGGCGCTGCCGCGGATCCGGGAGGCCGCGGGCGACGGAGATGTGTGGGTCGTCGGCGGGGGAGATCTGGCCGGGCAGTTCTTCGACGCCGGAGTGTTGACCCGCATCGCGATCTCGATCGCGCCGGTCGCGCTCGGCTCCGGCGCGCCCCTGCTGCCACGCCGTATCGAATCCGACCGCCTGACACTCGTCGAGGCGAAGGCCGTCGGGCAGTTCGCGCGCGTGGTCTTCGACGTGCGCATGACCTGACGCGTCGACGCACACATCCGCTGCGGCGGCCCCGGCCGCGCGGCGGCCCTACTCGCGGCCGCCCCAGGCGTGCCCCGGCGTCGCCGACATCTCACAACCGTTCGCCTCACCCCAGGCGTGCCCCGGCGTCGCCGACATCTCACAACCGTTCGCCTGTCGCGAACTGCGGGTGCGACACCGTCCGACCCGCAGTTCGTGACAGGCGAGTACCTCGCGCAAGCGCCGGTGCGCACTTCGCCTGTCGCAAAGTGCGGGTCGCGCCGCGCTGCACCCGCACATCGCGACAGGGGAGCGCCCGCACGACGGCACCCGCACGCGCACGCGCACACGACGAGCGATGCCACACACCCCACGAAAGCCGCCCGAACAACTCAAACTGACATAATGTGCATTATCGGCGAATAACCCATCCGGGCCTCAGCGCACGCGCAGCTCCGTCAGCGCCCCGATCCGCAGCGACGGCGCCGCCTCATCAAGAACGACGGTGCACAGCGTGTGCGTACAGGACCGGCAACGAACGATCGCCACGGAATCGTCCACCTCGACGGATGCCGCCGCCAAGGGCTCTGCCGCGCCGCACGCGCCGCACGATGCCACAAGCGCCGTCGGGTCCCCGCCGAGCAGGCGCGCCAGGACGCCCGCCAGGGCGTTTCCGTCGACCAGTGTCGCGTGCGCGGCCCGGCGGTCGTGTCGCGGAGACCCGACTCCCATCACGCACCTCCGAAACGCTCGGTACGGATGCGGTCGCTCCGATGTCCGAGTTCGACGAGTGTCCGCGCGACCGCTTCGACGAATCCCGTCGGCCCGCAGACGAACGTTGTGGCCCCGACATCCACGGGCCACACCGCGGATTCCACGGTCTCGGCATCCACCCGCCCGACTCGGCCCGACCAGCCATCGGGTGCGCGCCGGGTGTAAACCCAGGTCACGTCGACGCCCTGCTCCCCCATGGATTCGACATCATCACGATATATCGCGTCTTGCGGTGAACGCACCGAATAGAGCAGGCGGAACGGCTGGCCCGAACCCGCGGTCGCACGAGCGCGCGCGATCGCCCGGACCGGCACGATCCCCGAACCGCCGGCGATCAGCTGGACGGGCCCCCGATCCTCGGGGCGCCAGATGAAGTAGCCACCGAGCGGCCCCTGGACTTCGAGTTCGTCACCCGGCAGCACGTCACGGACGAGGTAGGGCGAAACCTCACCATCGGCGACCTCGTCAACAGCCAGCTCGATGTGCTCACCCGCATCGGCGGAGGCCAGGGAGTACGACCGCACGGCCTGGTACCCGTCCTCGGCCGTCAGTCGGAGATCGATGTGCTGGCCCGGAACGCTGCCGGGCCAGCCCGGCACCTCGACCTCGAGCACACGCGCCGAGGGCGTCACCGATCGCGCCGCCACGATCCGCGCGGGCCGCCAGCCTGCGTTCACCAATATCTCTCTTCGGCCCACGGGTCGCCCCGACGGTGGTAGCCGTTCTGCTCCCAGAAGCCCGGGTCATCGCTCTTCTGCATCTCGATGCCCCGCACCCACTTGGCGCTCTTCCAGAAATACAGGTGCGGCACGAGCAGCCGTGCGGGCCCGCCGTGTTCGGGCTCGAGCGGCTTGCCGTCGAATTCGCATGCGACCCATGCCTTGCCGCCCAACAGATCGTCCAGGGGCAGGTTCGTCGTGTAGCCGCCATACGCATGGATCATCGCGAACGCCAGCTCCGTGTCGATGCCGGCGAACAGGGTGTCGAGCGACACACCGCGCCACGTCGTCTCGAGCTTCGACCACCGGGTGACGCAGTGGATGTCGGTGTGCACATCCTCGATCGGAAGCGCCATCAGCTGATCCCACGTCCACGTCGTGACAGCGTCCTCGGTGCGGATCGAGAATGCCCACTCCCCCGTGTCCACCCGGGGCGTCGGACCCGCCGAGAGCACGGGGAAATCCTCCGTCAGGTACTGCCCGGGAGGCAGCCGTGGATCACTCTCGCGGCGGCGGGCTCCGAAGCCCCGGGAGAACACGGCCATGACGCCTCCGAACGGTCTGGGTCTCCAGAGTATCGGCGCGCGGAGCCTGCGCGAGGGCCACGCGCAGGACGATCGCTACGCTGGGAGGATGCCGCGTCCCGCCGATTCCGACGCGGCGCCGTGATCGAGGCCCTCACCGGATTCGTCGTCATCGGCGTCGCCATCGCCGTCGGCTACGTGATCGGGCGCATCGATCTGCTCGGACCGCACGCGCGCCCCGTGCTGAGCCGCCTCACCTTCTTCGTCCTCTCCCCCTTCCTGCTCTTCGTCGTGCTCGCCCAGGCCGACGTGGCGATGCTGTTCTCGGCGATGCTCCCCGTCTCGGCGCTCGCCGCGCTCACGGTCTTCGTCGCATACACCGTCGTCGCCCGACTGATCTGGAAGCGCTCGGTCGGCGAGACCCTCATCGGCGCGCTGTCGGCCGGGCAGGTGAACTCCAACAACATCGGCATCCCCATCTCGCTCTACATGCTGGGAAGCGCGGCCTTTCCCGCGCCCGTCATCCTGCTGCAGCTGCTCGTGTTCACGCCGATCGCGATGACGATCCTCGAATCCGTCACGTCGGGGCGCGCGTCGCTCGGCCGCGCGCTGGCGCGCACGGCGAGCAACCCGATCGTGATCGGGTCCGTGCTGGGCACCCTCGTGTCCGTGAGCGGGATCACGCTGCCGCCCGTCGTGCTCGATCCCGCCCTGCTCATCGCCGACGCGTGCGTCCCCGTCCTGCTGATCAGCTACGGCATCTCGCTCCACGGTCAGCGGGTGCTGGGCGCGTCTGGCCGGCGTCGCGACATCCTCCTCGCCTCGGCACTGAAGCTCTTCGTCATGCCGTGTGCCGCATGGGCCGTCGCGACCTACATCTTCCATCTCTCCGCCGCGGAGGTGCTCGTCGTCGTCGTGCTGGCGGCGCTGCCCACAGCCCAGAACGTGTTCAACTACTCCCAGCGGTACGGTGTCGGCGAGACGATCTCGCGTGACACGGTCTTTCTCACGACGGTCGCGAGCGTGCCCGTCCTGATCGGCATAATCCTGATCCTCGTCTGGCCCGGCAAGACCGCCGCCGTCGTCACGGCGATCATCGCGATCTATGCGATCGTCGCCGGCCTGGTATATGCCGGCCTCGGCATCTTCTCCAAGGCGATGGGCGGATGGTCGCGCATCGGTCACATCGTGCTCGGCGTGCTGTTCGTCATCGCGGGCATCATCGCTTTCGCCAACCTCGGCGCCGCCACGGCATGGCTCGCCCTCTTCCTCGGCATCCTCGTCGGCATCATGTGGATCGTCGAGGGCGTCGTGGCGCTCACGACGCTCGGCGGTTCGAGCTCGAAGGGCTGGAGCATCTTCTTCGCGATCCTCAGCATCGTCGCGGGCGTCATCCTGCTCTTCTCGCCCATCTGGGGCGCTGTGGTGCTGTGGTGGCTGATCGGCATCTCGCTCGTCGTGCTGGGAATCCTTCAGATCATCCGCGCCTTCACGTTCAAGACGCTCTGAGCCGAGGCGCACACGCGAAAGCCCACGCTCCCTCCCCCGGGGCGCGTGGGCTCTTCTCGTGCGAGCGGGCCGTGACTAAGCGCCGGCGAAGCCGCTGGTGTCGCCGATGAGGCGCGTGTTGTCCGTCGGTACGGGGTCGGATGCGGCGAGAGCGACCTCGGCAGCGAATTCCGAGACGTTGTAGAGCCGCCCCGCCGACTCACGGCGCGACGCGATGGCGCCCGGGTTGGCCCGCTCGAGCAGGGTCGCGGTGATCGTGCCCTCGATCATGTCGCCCGAGACGACGACGAAGCCGATACCGCGGCGCTCGAGATCGGGGATGAGCTCTCGGAGCGCGTCCTCACCGGCCCGCTTGGAGAGCGCGACCGGTTCGTACTCCGGCATGGTCGGCGTCGTGCGGATGAAGTGCGCCTGGTGGCTCGTGACGAACACGACACGTGCGCCCTCGCCGAGCAGTGGCAGCGCCGCCTGCAGCGCACCCACCTGCGCATCGCGGTTGAGCAGCAGCGCGTAGTCCTCCCCCATGCCGGACTCCATGCCGCCGGACGCGTTGAGCACCAGGATGTCGAGGCCGCCGAACTCGCGCTCGACCTCGGCGAACATCGCGCCCACGGAGTCGGCGTCGGTGAGGTCCGCCCCGACCACGATGGCGCGGACACCGAGCGCACGCACCTCGTTCGCCAGCTTCTCGGCGCGAGGAGCCTTGTTCCGGAAGTTGATCACGACGTCGGCGCCGGCCTGGGCGAGGTATCGAACCGTGTCGGCACCGATACCGCGCGAGGAACCCGTCACGAGAGCGCGCTTGCCGGCGAGGGATCCGGGGGCGAGAGGGACGGCGGGGTCGGTCACGGGGTGCTCCAGAGGGATCGAACGGGCCGCGCACAGGTGATGTCACGGACCTCTCGACCCTACCAACCCCGGCCCGCGGGCCCCGTGCTAGGTTCGAGACGAGGAGGCGCGCCGTGGACCTTGTTCAGACCATCGAGCAGTTCGCCTGGATCGGGTGGATCGTCCTGATCCTCGTCTTCTTCACGATCGAGACACTCACCCTGGAGTTCACCTTCCTCATGCTCGGGGTCGGGGGTGTCGCCGGTCTCGTCTCGGGTCTCGCCGGCGCTCCGCTCTGGCTGCAGGTCGTCCTCGCCGCGGCCGTCGCCGCGGGACTGCTCCTGCTCCTGCGCCCCCCGCTGCTGCGGCGCCTGCGCCGCGGCGAGGATCCCACGCCGAGCAACATCGACGCACTGCTCGGGATGCCGGGGGTCGTGGTGTCCACGGTCTCGACGCTCGGGGGCCAGGTACGCCTCGCAAACGGCGACACATGGACTGCCCGCGCCGACAGCGGCGCCGCAGACGCGCAGATCACCCCCGGCATCCCCGTCACCGTGGTGCGCATCGACGGCGCGACCGCCGTCGTGCGCACGCAGATCCCCGAGGAGGGCGTATGAGCGATCTCGAGCAGATCATCCCGACCGCGATCGGCTGGGTCCTCGCCGCGGCGGTCTTCATCTTCGTGCTGGTGGTGATCGTACGATCGATCCGCATCATCCCTCAGGCCACGGCGGGGGTCGTCGAGCGGCTCGGCCGCTATCGCAAGACCCTGAACTTCCAGGTGACCGATGCCCGCGCGGCGACCTACGAGATCGCCAACTATCTGGGCGCGGTCGAGCAGCTCACCACGACCACGCTGCGCAACGTGGTCGGCGGGCTCAACCTCGAAGAGGCGCTCACCAGCCGGGACGAGATCAACAGCAAACTGCGCATAGTTCTCGACGAGGCCACGGGTAAGTGGGGCATCCGCGTCGGGCGTGTCGAATTGAAGGCGATCGACCCGCCGGTCTCCATCCAGGACTCGATGGAGAAGCAGATGCGCGCCGAACGCGATCGCCGTGCCCTGATCCTGACCGCCGAGGGTACCAAACAGTCCGCGATCCTCACGGCCGAGGGCGCCCGGCAGGCCGAGATCCTGCGCGCCGAGGGCGACAAGCAGGCCGCCGTGCTGCGGGCGCAGGGCGAAGCCGAGGCGATCCAGACCGTCTTCGCCGCCATCCACCAGGGCAATCCCGACGAGAAGCTCCTCGCCTACCAGTACCTGCAGACCCTTCCCAAGATCAGCGAGGGCTCGGCCAACAAGCTGTGGATCATCCCCAGCGAGTTCACCGAAGCCCTGAAGAACGTCTCGGGAGCCTTCTCAGGCACGCTCGCCGATGTGGCGGCTCGTGAGGCGGCCCCTCGCGCTGCATCGCACCCCGATGGGCCCTCCGCGTCGTGACACACCCGTGGTTCGCCGCCTCGGCGGCGCCCCGAGTGCTGGCCCATCGCGGACTCGTCACGGACACCGGCGCAGCGCACGGCATCGCCGAGAACTCCTTCGCGGCCGTCGCCGAGGCCCATGCCGCCGGGGCCTTGTACGTCGAGTCGGACTGCCACCTGACCCAGGACGGGGTCGTGGTCCTCTTCCACGACCCCGATCTTCGGCGCGTGACCGGCGATGCGCGCTCCCTCGCGGACGTCGGAGTCCGTGAGCTCGAACAGCTGATGGCGGAGCGCGGCGGGCTGATCACCCTCGAGCAGGCGCTCGACGCCTTCCCGACGGTCCGGTTCAACATCGATGTCAAAGCCGCGGCCGCAGCCCATCCCGCGGGCAGGATCATCGCACCCCATGCCGAGCGCGTGCTGCTGACGAGCTTCTCGGATGAACGCCGGAGAGCAGCGCTTTCGGCCGCGGCGGGCGGAAGCTCCCCGCCCGCGACATCGGCGGGTAGGTGGGTGCTCACGCGGCTGCTCGCTGCCCTCGCCCTGCGACAGAGGCGCGTCGTGCGCGCACTGCTCTCGGATGTCGACGCGCTCCAGATTCCGGAGCGAAGAGGCCGCGTGCGCGTGCTCAGCCCGCGGCTGCTCGACGCGGCGCATGAGAAGGGCGTCGAGGTGCACGTGTGGACGATCAACGAGGAGCACGAGATGGACCGCCTGGTCGCGATGGGCGTCGACGGCATCGTCACGGATCGCGCGGACGTGGCGCTGCGACGGTTTCCGCACGTCTGACACTGTGCGTTGACTGAGAATGCCGCGCCGCAACGGCCCGTTCGGATGAAGCATCCAGGTGGTCACGTTATACCGGAGGACGGACCTAGACAGACCGTCACCACCCACCGCCGAGGAGACCACACAATGGCAGATCGCAGCCTGCGCGGCATGCGGCTCGGCGCCCAGAGCCTACAGAGCGAAGAGGGCGTCGTGTTCATGGAGCGCGCGGAACACACTTACAACTGCAGCACGTGCGGACGCGACACCGTCCTGATGTTCGCCGCAGACGCCGAAGCCCCCGAGGCCTGGGAGTGCCGCACCTGCGGCGCGGAGGCAGCCCTCGTGGTCGGCGACAAGGCGGTCACGATCGATCACAGCGACGACAAGGTCGCCCGCACCCACTGGGACATGCTGCTCGAACGTCGCTCGCGCGCCGAGCTCGAGGAGCTGCTCGAGGAGCGGCTCGCCTACCTGCGCGCCCGTCGCGGCGCCGGTGAGAACCCCGACAGCATGCTGCTCGGGGCCTGAGCCTCACGATCCGCCACGGAGGGCGCCGGATGACGACATCCGGCGCCCTTCGTCATATCCGGGCGCCTCAGGCGGCGTCGCGCCGACGGCGACGCGCCAGCAGACCGACGCCGGCGAAAGCCGCGAGGGCTCCCCAGAACAGGATCGCCTGAACCGTCGACCCGATGAGCACGGCGGGAGTGATCCCCTCGCGCAACTCGACATCCGTGACCATCGCGCCCGGCTCGTCGGCGGGCAGCGCGTCGATCGTCGAGCCGTCGGGTGCGATGACCTGGCTCGTGCCGACCGTAGAGATGTTCACGACCGAGCGGCCCGTCTCGATCGCCCTCATCCGCGCGAACGCCAGCTGCTGAAGGTTCTCGTCCGTCCCACGGAAGTCGGCATTGTTGGTCTGGAACATGTACACCTGCGCGCCGTCT
>NZ_QFPF01000153.1 GCF_003248605.1 Microbacterium sp. | reverse complement strand
AGAGCCGGTCGTACGCGACGCCCTCGAGCTCGCGACCGTCGACCGTGCGCTCGACCGCCTCGCGCGCAGCCTCGGCGGACTCGTAGCCGAGGTCCTTCGCGTAGCCGCCGAGCAGGTCCTCGGCGAGCAGATAGCGATGCGCGCTCGCCTCGAGCAGGTCGTCGGCCGCGCCCTCGGGCGTGTGATGCACGTCGGCGGCGCCGTTCGGACCCGCCGGCAGGACGGCGTAACGGATCGCCGGCCCCACGGCGAGCGCCATGTTGGTCGGAAGGGTCCACGGGGTCGTCGTCCACGCGAGCGCCCGCACACCGGTCAGGCCGAGGGCCTCCGCCTTGGCCCCGACGAGGGGGAAGGTCACCGTGACGGAGGGGTCTTGGCGCGACTTGTAGACGTCGTCGTCCATGCGCAGCTCGTGGGTCGACAGCGGCGTCTCGTCCCGCCAGCAGTAGGGCAGCACGCGGTATCCCTCGTAGGCCAGGCCTCTGTCGTACAGGGTCTTGAATGCCCAGAGCACACTCTCCATGTAGGAGGTGTCGAGTGTCTTGTAGCCGCGTTCGAAGTCGACCCAGCGCGCCTGGCGGGTGACGTACTCCTCCCACTCGCGCGTGTACGCCAGGACCGACTCGCGCGCCTTGCCGTTGAAGGTGTCGATGCCCATGGCTTCGATCTGCGCCTTCTCCGTGATGCCGAGCTGCTTCATCGCTTCGAGCTCGGCGGGCAGGCCGTGCGTATCCCAGCCGAAGACGCGATCGACCTTCTTGCCGCGCATGGTCTGGAACCGGGGGAACAGGTCTTTCGCGTAGCCCGTGAGCAGGTGGCCGTAGTGCGGCAGTCCGTTCGCGAAAGGCGGTCCGTCGTAGAAGACCCACTCCTGCGCGCCCTCGCGGTTGGCGATGCTCGCGCGGAAGGTGTCGTCGCCCTGCCAGAATTCGAGGATCTCGCGCTCGATCTCAGGAAAGCGGGGGCTCGCGGGGACCGCATCGGCGGCGGGTCCGACCATTCGACTGTCGGCTTCGCCGCCGCTCAGGGACCGGTTTGTGTTGCGGGGGTAGGTCATGGCTTCTCGCAGGTGCTGTCGTGTGCTTCCTGCCGGGACGACCCGTTGCATCCTCTCCCATGCGGGAGTGCGATCCAATCGAGCCGCGGTACCACCCTGCTTGCCGCTATGCGCAGCCACTTTCACAGCGGCTGTAACGGGCCTGCCCCGCTCGGTTCTACTGAGGACCCCGTCTTGACACCGGGAGCCTGTTCTTCCGAGAGCTCCCCGGTGATGGCCGGATCGATGCTCGTGTTCTCAGTCTAACGGGACGGGGCCCCGCGTGTTCCGGCGGCGAGGTCAACATCCGGGAGGATCCGCGGGGCGGCAGTGCCCGGCTGAGGCCGCTAAGGTGGCATCCCGGGCAGACGAGCCTCACGGATGCCGCGGTAGGCCGGTGCCGCAGCGAGCGAGCCGGCACCGTCGACGGATGCCCCGTCGCCGACAGCACCCGTTCGCCTGAGGGTTTGCGTGGACTCGAAATGGTGTCGCTCACGGATGCCGCGGCCCTCGAGGCACGACGCTCAGTGCCGTGCAGGTCGAGCGCCTCGCCCCGGCGCTCGCCGCATCGCGTTCGACGTGGGAAGCCGACGGCCACATCGCGGGTGACTCTCTCACGCCAGGTGCAGTCGCTGGGCGACCGCCCGCATGATCAGGTCCTGCACTTCGTGCCAACGGTCGATCACCTGCGCATAACCCACCCGGATCACGTGGTACCCGAGCAGGCACAGCGCCGCGTCGTGTGCGATGTCCTCCTCGCGCTGCGCCCCGACATGGTGCCCGCCATCGATCTGCAGCATCAGCCGGTCCCCGATCAGCAGGTCGACGCGGTGCCCGGCGATCCAGATCTGCCGCCGCAACGGCAGGCGCAGCCATAGCAGGCGCGGCACGACGAACGTCTCGAGCCCGGAGTCCGACCACGGGCTCGCCCGTTCCAGAAGCTGGCGGGCGGCGGCGGGTAGCGGCATCCGTCTCAGCACTTCTGGTTCGAGCAGGCGCTTGTTCAGCGCCGATTCCCAGATCGCGAGCGCGGCCTCAGACGGCTTCGATCGGATCGACGAGCGCATCGGGATGCCTCGGGACCACAGGCCTGTGCCAGTGCACCGTCGCGCTCGGGATGTCGATCCGCCCGGCATGCTGAGGCGCGGCGACATGAGGCTGCCTCTCCTCCAGAACCCACAGCCCGAGTCTTCGGGCAGCGGTCACGCAGGTGAGCACGACTCCCCGTCGCGCCGCGGCCACCAGCATCGGATCCGCCCCGGGCGACGCGACCCAGCCCCGGCGCACTCGCTCGATGTGACCCGACCCCAGCGCGCGACGCAGGACGTGATCGCTGACGCCGAGCTCACGCAGCGTGCGCACCCGCATCACGCCTCCGCTTGCTCGAACCTGGTCCGCCACACCCACCCGCCGAGTCTGGAGCGCCCCGCAGGACCGCACAGGGTGGTCGCGGCGCTTTCGAGCAGGATCTCCCGCCACCTCGCGCTGTGGAGGAGGCACTGCTCGTACCACCGGTCTCCGTTTCGGAGGAGATCTCGCGTTCGGAGGATGGAATCGGCGCAAAGCATCCTCCGCAACGGGGATCTCCTCCCATACGGGGCAGGACGGGGCAGGACCGGGCGGGGCGGGGCGGGATCGAGGCTGATCGGAGACCGGATGCCGGGGGCCCACCCCGCGCGATAAACTCGAGGCGCATCCCACACTCAGGCACGCACACACCGTGCCGCACATATCGAGGAGACACCCATGGCCGAGATTCCCGACAAGCCCGCCCTCGAGGGCCTCGAGCACAAGTGGGACAGCGCATGGGATGCCGCAGGCACCTATCTCTTCGATCGTGCAGCGGCCGCGGCATCCGGTCGCGAAGGCGTCTACAGCGTCGACACTCCCCCGCCGACGGCGTCGGGCAGCCTCCACATCGGCCATGTGTTCAGCTACACGCACACGGACGTCAAGGTGCGTTTCGAGCGCATGCGCGGCAAGACGGTGTTCTACCCGATGGGCTGGGACGACAACGGACTGCCCACCGAGCGCCGTGTGCAGAACTACTACGGCGTGCGCTGCGACCCGACCCTGCCGTACGACCCCGAGTTCACTCCGCCCTTCGAAGGCGGAGACAACAAGAGCAGCAAGGCAGCCGACCAGCGGCCCATCAGCCGACGCAACTTCATCGAGTTGTGCGAGAAGCTCACCGTCGAAGACGAGAAGCACTTCGAGGCGCTCTGGCGCGACCTCGGGCTGAGCGTCGACTGGACCCAGACCTACCGCACCATCAGCGACGAGACGATCCGCACGAGCCAGCTCGCCTTCCTCCACAACATCGAGCGCGGGGAGGCGTATCAGGCGCTCGCGCCGACGCTGTGGGACGTCGACTTCCGCTCCGCGATCGCGCAGGCCGAGCTCGAGGACCGTGACCAGCCGGCCGCCTACCACCGCCTCGCCTTCCACAAGACCGACGGCAGCGGCGATGTGCACATCGAGACGACGCGCCCCGAGCTGCTCGCGGCCTGTGTCGCCCTGGTCGCCCATCCCGACGACGAGCGCTATCAGCCGCTGTTCGGCACGACCGTCCGTACCCCGCTGTTCGACGTCGAGGTTCCCGTGCTCGCGCACCCGCTCGCGCAGATCGACAAGGGCTCCGGCATCGCGATGATCTGCACGTTCGGCGACGTCACCGACATCATCTGGTGGCGCGAGCTCGACCTGCCCAATCGCACGATCATCGGGCGCGACGGGCGCGTGCTGGCCGACGCCCCCGAGGCGCTCGTGACGGATGCTGCACGCAGCGCCTACGCGGAGATCGCCGGCAAGACCGTGTTCAGCGCCAAGAAGCGCATCGTCGAGCTGCTCGCCGAGTCCGGCGAGATGGTCGGTGATCCGAAGCCGTTCACGCACGCCGTGAAGTTCTTCGAGAAGGGGGACCGGCCGCTCGAGATCGTCTCGACCCGCCAGTGGTACATCCGCAACGGCGCGCGGGACGAGCAGCTGCGCGAGCGACTGATCTCGCTCGGCCAGGAGGTGGCGTGGCATCCCGACTTCATGCGCGTCCGGTACGAGAACTGGGTGGGCGGCCTCACCGGGGACTGGCTCGTGTCTCGCCAGCGCTTCTTCGGAGTGCCGATCCCCGTCTGGTACGCGCTGGATGAGAACGGCGAGCGCGACTACTCGCGCGTGCTGACCCCGGATGCCGGTGCCCTCCCGATCGATCCCACCAGTGACGTCCCCGCCGGTTACACCGCCGAACAGCGGGGCGTGGCCGGCGGATTCGACGCCGAGACCGATGTCTTCGACACCTGGGCGACGTCGAGCCTCACGCCACAGCTCGCGGGCGGCTGGCGACGCGACGAGGACCTCTGGAGCCTGGTCGCCCCCTTCGATCTGCGCCCGCAGGGCCAGGACATCATCCGCACTTGGCTGTTCTCCACGATGCTGCGCAGTGCGCTCGAGGACGACCGCGCGCCCTGGACGGATGCTGCCATCAGCGGCTTCATCGTCGACCCCGACCGCAAGAAGATGTCGAAGTCCAAGGGCAACGTGGTCACCCCCGCCGACATCCTCGCCCAGCACGGCTCGGACGCCGTGCGCTACTGGGCGGCCTCGAGCCGCTTGGGCACCGACGCCGCCTTCGACCCGCAGAACCCCACGCAGATCAAGATCGGACGGCGTCTTGCCATCAAGGTGCTGAACGCGGCGAAGTTCGTGCTCTCGTTCCCCGTGCCGGAGGGTGCCGAGATCACCGAGGCACTGGACGCGTCGATGCTCGCGACCCTCGACGAGGTCATCACACAGGCGACGAAGGCGTTCGAGGCATATGACCACGCCCGCGCACTCGAAGTCACCGAGTCGTTCTTCTGGACGTTCTGCGACGACTATCTCGAACTGGTCAAGGAGCGCGCCTACGACGGCGGCAACGACGGACAGGCCTCTGCCGCCCTCGCTCTGCGCACCGCCCTCGAGACACTGCTGCGCCTGCTCGCCCCGGTGCTCGTGTTCGCGGCCGAGGAGTCCTGGTCGTGGTTCCACGCGGACTCGGTGCACACGAGCCCCTGGCCGACGCCCGGTGCACGGCCCGGAGACCCCGCGGTGCTGACGGCGACCGGCGAGGCACTGATCGGCATCCGCCGCGCGAAGACCGAGGCGAAGGTCTCGCAGAAGACCCCCGTCGCCCGGGCGACGATCGCGGCGACGGCCGAGAACATCGAGCGCCTCCGCCTCGCGGAGGGCGACCTGCGCGCCGTCGGCCGCATCGCCCGCATCGATTTCACAGAGGCCGAGACCACGGCGGTCGCGGCCATCGAGTTCGAGGAGGTCTCGGCCTGATGCAACTGGGAACACGCTGGAGCGCCGGTGAGGTCCCGCCTGTGGCGGTGCCGCAGGCGCTGCACGGAGCGATCCGCGACGTCGAGCAACTGTCACTGAGTGAGGGTGCACCCGCCCCGCGGTGGACGCTCACGTGGCTCGAAGGGCGCCCCGTCGCCGAGCTCGACACCGGGGTCATCGTGACGATCGACCGCGACGGCGAGGTCGTCGTCCGCCACGACGCCGGTGACGAATTCGCCTGAGTCAGGCGCGCAGCACACCGAGCGCGTGGGCACGCACGACGCAGCGTTCCTGCGCGTCCGCGACCCGGGCGTGATCGATCCGTCGGCCGCGGTGCGACCCCGCGTCGGCGCGACGCTCGAGCCTACGGGCGACCCTGTTCTCGAGCGCGGTGGCAAGCGACAGCATCCCGCGCTCGAGGAGAGTCGGGCGGATGCCGGCGATCGTCGTCCGCGCGCCCGCGAGTGCGGTCACGTGCGCACCTCACCCACGATGAGGGGAAAGACGTCGGCCCGCACCGCGTAGGGCAGCAGCCCCTCGCCGATCTGTCCGCGGTGCTTGTCGAGGGTGTCGTTGACGAGCATCTGGATCTTGCGGCCGAGTTCGTCGGCCTGGGCGCGGGTGAGGCGGGCGTTGGCGGTGAGGAGGGTTCCGGGCCACTCGTCGGGGTCCTGCTTCATGCTGGTCGCGATGTAGGTCATGAGCTCGTCGTGACGCTGCCGGTAGAACTCGGCGAGCACCATCTCGGTGGCGGCGCGTCCCGACGGTGTCTTGGCCGTCTCGGGATTCGACAGCGACACCGCCCCGCGGGGGCGCTCCCACCAGCGCTCGCGCGCGGTGCCGAGACCCTCGACCTCCCGGATGAGGTCGTGCTTGGCCAGCGCGCGCAGATGGTAGCTGGTGACGCCCGAGGACTCCCCGACGAGGTCGGCCAGCGAACTCGCCGTCTGCGGACCGTGGGCCGCGAGCAGATCGTAGATGCGGATGCGCAGGGGGTGGGCGAGCGCCCGCAACGCGCCGACCCCGAGCACGCGTGCGTCCCGGGGGATCCGGTCGGATGCTGTCTGATGCTCATCTGCCACGACGCAAGCATATCTTTGCAAATGGTCCTTTGCAAGCAATTGTTTGCGTTTGTGACTGCGTGGACGTCCCTGGCTCTGCGTCGTCCCGGACCTCGGGGTGCCGCCGCGGCTACGCTGGTCGGATGTCCGACGTGTCCGCCAATCCCCTGCTCTCCCCCAGCCCGCT
>NZ_QFPF01000152.1 GCF_003248605.1 Microbacterium sp. | reverse complement strand
GACCGCGTGCACCTCGATGCGCGCGCCGGGTTCGTCGTGAGCGACGACGTCGATCTGGCCGCCGACGAGGCCCACCTTCAGCTTGCGCACGGTCTCGATGTCGATGACGCGCGCCTCACCGGGGTGGATGATCCACTTCTCAAGTGACATGGGGTTCTCCTGTTGTCCGATTCAGACACGATATATCGTGTGTCGTGACGATAACACGATATATCTCGAAAGGGAACCGGGTCCGCCGACCGCACGGGAGGGCGCCGGCACCACGAACGGATGCCGCGGCCCGACGAGAGACGTCAGGCCGCGGCATCCGCGGAGGAGGGAACGGCGCTCGTACCCGAAAACGGCGCCGATCCGTGGGTTCGTGCGGCTAGGCCTTGCGGTTGCCGCTGATGACTCGGAAGAGGAACACGATGAGGGCGATGATGCCCGCGATGATCGCGACCCAGACCAGCCAGCCCAGCGCCGAGTTCAAACCGCCGACGATCGCCAGGACGATCGCGACCACGATGACGATGATGAGTGCGAGGTTCATGGAGGATTGCTCCCATTTCATTTCAGGCCGACCCCGGGGTGGGGGGACGGGTGCCGGGGCACGACACCACAGTCCCACTCCTGTGCATTCGATGCGAGGGGCTTGACGCTCCAACTCTCGCGGTGCTATCCACATGCGCCTACGCAGGTGCCGTGTCAACCCCGTGCACTCCCGCGGACTCGGGCGTATGGTCTGCGGTGCGGACAGCATCCTCGTCGTCCGCGCACCCACGAACGCGACCGAGAAGGAGGCACACATGCCCCGGGGACGTGGATCGAACAGCCTGAAGGACCCCGAGCTCTACGAGGAGCTTCGCGACGACGGCGCCTCCAAGGAGAAGGCCGCCCGCATCTCCAACGCCGCCGCCCGCGATGGCCGCAAGGCCGTCGGTGAGCGCGGCGGCCGCTCCGGCGACTACGAGGAGTGGACCGTCGCAGATCTGAGGGGCCGCGCGAAGGAGCTCGGCATCTCGGGATACTCCGGCAAGAAGAAGTCGGAGCTGATCTCGATGCTCCGCAACCACTGACGCGTGCCGCGCCTCGTGCGCGTGCGTCCACTCGAGGACGCCGGCATCACCCGTGTGCGCGCGGGCTCCGGATTCCGCTACGTCGACCACAGGGGTCGGTCCGCCGCCGCCCGAGACGTCGCACGCATCCGGACTCTCGTCATCCCGCCAGCGTGGCAGGAGGTCTGGATCTGCCGTGAGTCGCGTGGACACATCCAGGCCGTGGGCACCGATGACGCCGGCAGGCGTCAGTACGTGTACCACCCCGACTGGAGCGCGAACCGGGACCGCAACAAGTACGCGCGCGCACTGGCGCTCGGCGAATCGCTGCCCCGCGCCCGCGCCCGTGTGACGAGCGCCCTGCGCCGCTCCGCGCTCGATCGGGAGAAGGTGCTCGCGGTCGCATTCCGGCTGCTCGACCTCGGCGCGCCCCGGGTAGGTTCGGCGAGGTATCTCGCCGCCCACGGAAGCCGGGGGCTCACGACGCTGCAGAGGCGGGATGTCGTGGCCGAACCGCCGCGCATCACCCTGTCGTTCCCGGGCAAGAGCGGCAAGCGCGCCCACATCGTGATCGACGACGCCGACCTCGCGGCGGTGGTGGCCGACCTGGCGCAGGGGCGGCCACGCGCCGCTCTGCTGTCGTATCGCCGCGGGCGCCGGCGCGTGCCGCTGAGCCCTTCGGACGTGAACGCGTACGTCCGTGCCCTCACGGGCGGCCGGTTCACTGCCAAGGACTTCCGGACGCTGCGCGGCACGATCCTGGCCGCCGAGGCGCTGGCGCGCATCGGCACGGTCGACACCAAGGCCGACCGCAGACGCGCCGAACAGCTCGCCGTGCGGGCGACGGCCGAGGCGCTCGGCAACACTCCCGCCGTCGCGCGCTCGAGCTACATCGATCCCCGAGTGTTCCGCCACTACGCACGCGGACGACTGCTCGACCTCGACATCTCGCCCGAGTCGGCGATCCGCGAGCTCCTGGGCGGGTGAGCCCGGCACCTCAGTAGGGTGGGGCGCATGCCCCGCGCGCCCGTCGTCCGACCGCGTCTGCTGGGCGCCGTCGTCGCGGGCGGGATGCTGGGCGTCGCCCTACGGGCGCTGCTCACGGTGGGCGCGGGCCCCGACGCGATCGCCGCCGCCACCCTCGCGATCAACGTCGCGGGGTCCTTCGGCCTGGGTGTCGTCATCGGGCTGCTCGGCGCCCGTCATCCCGCCCGTCGCGCCTTCTTCGGCACGGGGGTCTTCGGCGGGTTCACCACGTACAGCGCCTTCGCCGTGCAGTCGGTCGAGGCGACAGCATCCGCCCCTCTCCTCGCCGCGGGCCTCGCCGTCGTCTCGATCGTTCTGGGCATCGCGGCGGCCGCGGCGGGTCTCGCGCTCGGCCGGGACATCGCGCGTCGCCGGGGGTCGTTCGATGATCCGAGCGAGGCCGAATGAGCGGGCTCGAGCTGCTGCTGACGGCGCTCGCGGGCGGCGTCGGCGCCGGTCTGCGCTACATCGTCGACGCGATCGTCGTCGCCGGGCGGCCGCTGCGGTTTCCGTACGGAATCCTGGTCGTGAACGCGACGGGCTCGCTCGCGCTGGGTCTGCTCGTCGGCGTCGTCGGGCACGCGGGGTCGGCGGCGCTCGTCCTCGGCGTCGGGCTTCTCGGCGGCTACACGACCTTCAGCACCGTGTCGGTCGAGACGGTGCTGCTGGCCGAGGAGGGGCGCCGTCGCAGCGCCGTGATCAACGCCCTCGGCACCGTCGTGGCGTGCCTCGCGGTGGCAGGTCTGGGCCTGACGGCCGGAGGCGCTCTGACGGCCTGGGGGCAGCGCATCGGGTGAGATACTGGCATCCGATACATCTCCGTATCGAGCGCCGCGCACTCTGTCCTGCTCGATCGTGCGGCGACGCGATCCCCCCAGCGAAGGTCCCCTGTGTCGAAGCTCGCCGTCCTGAGTCTCAAGAACCGCGCCCTCATCGCCCTCATCACGATCGTGGCGGCCGTCTTCGGCGGACTCGCCCTGACGAGCCTGAAGCAGGAGCTGATCCCCTCGATCGAGTTCCCTCAGCTCGCGATCGTGACCACCTATCCGGGAGCGTCCCCCGAGGTCGTCAACACCGACGTCTCGACGCCGATCGAGACCGCCATCCAGGGGGTTGCGGGGCTCGAGTCGACGACGGCGACCAGCACCACCAACGCCTCGATCATCTCGGCATCCTTCACCTACGGCACGGACCTCGCCACCGCCGAGCAGAAGATCACGCAGGCTATCAACCGCATCGACGCGCAGCTGCCGGAGTCCGTCGAGCCCAATGTGATCTCGGCGAGCTTCGACGACTTCCCCGTCATCCAGCTCGCCGTCACCGGATACGACGATGCGCTCACCATCCAGTCGCAGCTGGAGCAGAGCGTGATCCCCGATCTCGAAGACGTCGACGGGGTGAACGCCGCGCAGGTGGTCGGCGGCATCGGGCAGCGCATCACGATCACGCCGGATCAGGCACAGCTGGCGGCCGCCGGATTCAGCACGCAGGCGATCCGCGACGCCCTCGATCAGAACGGCGTGCTCTTTCCCGGCGGCGACATCACCGAGGGCGATCAGACCCTCACGGTGCAGACGGGCGTGAAGATCACGACCGTCGAGGACCTCGCCGCCCTCCCGCTCGTGCCGAGCGACCCTGCGCAGCTGGCCGCGGGAACCACGACGATCGGCGACGTGGCGACCGTCGCCGAAGACACCGACCCCGTGACCTCCATCTCGCGGGTCGACGGCGAGCCGGCACTCACCATCGCGATCACCAAGCTGCCGGCCGCGAACACCGTGGACGTCTCGCGCGGCGTGCTCGCGATCGTCCCCGACCTCGAGGCGGCCCTCGGCGGGCCCGCGTTCACCGTCGTCTTCGATCAGGCGCCCTACATCGAGCAGTCGATCGAGGCACTCGCGCAGGAAGGCCTGCTCGGTCTCGTGTTCGCGGTGATCGTGATCCTCGTGTTCCTGCTGTCGGTGCGCTCGACGCTCGTCACCGCCATCTCGATCCCCACGAGCGTGCTGATCACCTTCATCGGCATCCAGGCGTTCGGGTACTCGCTGAACATCCTGACCCTCGGCGCGCTGACGATCGCGATCGGCCGGGTCGTCGACGACTCGATCGTCGTCATCGAGAACATCAAGCGGCACTACGTGGGCGACGCCGACAAGCGGGCCTCGATCCTGCTCGCGGTGCGCGAGGTCGCGGCCGCGATCACCGCGTCGACGATCACGACGGTCGCCGTGTTCCTGCCGATCGCCTTCGTGGGCGACGTCACCGGCGAGCTGTTCCGGCCGTTCGCGTTGACGGTGACGATCGCGATGACCGCGTCGCTCTTCGTCGCACTCACGATCGTGCCCGTGCTCGCGTACTGGTTCCTGCGGCCCGGCAAGGCGCTGCGCGACGCGGAGGGGAACCCGGTCGATCCCGAATCTCCCGCGGCGCCCCCCACCCGCCTGCAGAAGGCGTATCTGCCGGTG
>NZ_QFPF01000151.1 GCF_003248605.1 Microbacterium sp. | reverse complement strand
CGCGGATCACCGCGATCTGGTCGGCGAACTGCCGGATCTGGTCGATGCCGAGTTCGACGCGGAGATGGTCGGCAAGTGCTTCCTTCTGCTCGGCGTCCGAGCGCGGCATGACGATAATGCTCTGCGTTGAGGGGAACCACAGGTTCGAGGCGCCCATCATGATGAGCGCGGGCTGCGCCTTGCAGCCGGGAAAGAACGCGCCGAGGTGGGGATGGCGTCCGCGGCACGTCTGGGGCAGTTTGAGCCGCCCCTTCCCCCCTTGGGCTTCCGCCATGCCGCGTGTGGCGTTGCACGACTGGCAGATAATCGTGGAGCCGACGCTCTTGCCGACGTTGGCGTCGCGCATCTTGAGGTCGGGGTTCTCAGCATTCGGGCACTTCTGACCCCGGTGAACCCAGAGCGTGTAGGGGAACTCGTCGAGATGTCCGTTGGTGCAGGTCAGCAGGTGCTGTGCAGGGACGGCGGGGCTTCCCTCGCGGCGTCCTCGACCGCCTCGACCAGGGCAGGGCTTGTGGGTGAACTGAGCGAGGTCTGGCCGGAACGGATGCGTGTTCGTGTAGGTGAACCGGGTGAGCGGGCCGAGGTAGTCGCAGCCGGTGCATCGGAACCACTGCGGGAACACCCGTGCGGGAAGGCCGAGGTCCGAGCCATCGGTCGACGTCGAGCCCTTCTTGGGCTGCCACGGGAACGGTCGCAGTGCGTCGACCTGGGGGCCGAGGTGCAGCCGAACGACGTTGAGCAATCGCGGTTCGAGGATCGTCGGGACGACCTCGCGGCGCTTCCAGATCGGCTCCCAGTCGTCGAGTCCGGCGGGCATGACCGAGAAGTTCGGCAAGTCCATGATCGCGCCAGGACCGTAGGTGTACAGGAGCGAAGAAGGACGCGCGGACCCGACCTTGGCCCGATTCTTCGCGAGGCCCTCGTCGGCGTCGCCGAGCGGGTCGAGGGCGTCGTTGTTGTCGGCCAGTGGCGCGGTGGTCGTGTCGGCCATCAGTCGTCCTCCCCGGCGGGCAGTGCCCAGTTGTCAACGCCCACAGGAGTCCTGGCGAAGAGTCGGTCTGGTACGGGCGAGACGAGAATGTTGATCTCCGGCTGCACTTCGCGCATCGAGTTCGCGATCACGAACGGCGCTTCGCTGGTGCTGCCGACGTTGGCGCGGTGATTCTCGGGGCTGATGATGAGCGGCAGGTACTTGTCGCCCTCGCCAGTGCGTTCGTAGACGAGTGTCTGATGCCGCTCGCTGGCGTATCCGGCGCGACTCGTCCACCGGTCGACCCGGTTGGTCAGCAGGTCGCTGGCCTTCTTCGTGAGGTCATCGTCCTGGGATGCGGCGAGAATCCGGGCCCTGAGCCGGTCGATGATCCCGACGACTGCGGGATGCTGTGAGGCGATCTTGCTCGCCTCACGCTCGGGCGACAGACCGTCGGCGACGGTCGCTTGGGCGACGCGCGCGGCGCTAACCAGTAGCCCGTCGATGCCTCGCTCCAGCGAAGTCGGCGAGAACGGTGTGACGGAGAGCGCCTCGACCTGTTTGTAGAAGGTGTCGTGGTAGTGCCGGAACTGCTCGAAGTGGGCCAGGTCGCGTGGCCGCGCCCAGTTCCCCAGCGACACGACCAGCCCCGGGCGTGCCGCGTCGCGGCCGACTCGCGACGACGCCTGGATGTACTCGGCGGTGTTCTTTGGCTGGCCGACCACGAGCATGAGTCCGAGGCGCTGCACGTCCACGCCCACCTGGAGCATCGACGTGGCGAGGACGACGTCGAAGGGGGCGTCCCCGTCGCGCTTGGGCGCCGCCTTGTCCTCTCGGCGCAACGCGATCCGTGCCTGGAACGCCGCGGTCGTGTCATAGCCCGGCTCGAATTCGAGCCCGAGCTTGTCGAGGGTCTTGCCGATGTCGGCACCCGAGATCCGCGACGTCAGCTCCGCCACGTTGAGGTTTCCGAACGCGGTGCCATACCGCCGCGGGAAACCCGAGTCGCGACGGGGGTTGCCGACCCGCGTGCTGACGTCATCATCGACGTAGCGGCGCATGCCGGCCAGCTCCCGGGTGGCGTTGAAGTACCCGACGAGAGTCATGTACGGGTCTGCCTCGATGCCAGTGCGGTCGAGCAGCAACTGGCCTGCGAGCAGCAGCACCTCAGCGAGGCGAATCTCGGCGCTCGACAGGCGAACGCCCGGAGCGCTCACGCCGATGTAGCGACGACCAGGGTTCTGCTCGGAGACTTCGACTTCGCGAGAGAAGAAGGTGTCGGCGACGTCGAGTACCTGCGGCGGGAAGATCTCGACCTTGCGGCCGTAGAGCTGTCGTACCTGCTCAACCGCGTTGCGTACGGTGGCAGTCGAGGCGACGATCAGCGGCTTGACCGGCTTGCCCTCGGGCGTCTTCCACGAGCACAGCGTCTCGACGGTGACCTCGAACAGACCAACGGCCGTGCCGAGCGCCCCGGTGATGAGATGCAGCTCGTCCTGGATGATCAGATCCGGCGGGCGCAGTCGACCGATGGGCATGACTGTCGCGGCGGGATGGCCGTTGTTCGCTGGGTGTGACTGCACGGTGCAGCCGGTGTAGTCGGGGTGCACGTAGCCGTGTCGTCCGCAGCGTCTGCTGACGAACCCGAACAGCGAGGCGGCCTCGCCCTCGCGCGCGAGCCGGGCGAACTTGTCGACGGTCGCAATGACGAATGCCGGGGTAAGTCGGTAGATCTCCTCATCGACGGTGAGCACCGGAAGTCCCTCAGGAACGCCGCCTCCCTTGGAGAACGGGCACCGGCCCAGCTCGTCACCGCAGTGCACAAACACCCGGCGGCTGGTGGCGTCACCCTTCACGTTTGCCGGGGTGATCTCGGTCCCGCACCACGGGCATCGCTGAATTTGAAGGACCGTCAGGCGGTGCGAGGCACCGTCGTTGACCTTCTTGAGCTGCTCGTCGGCTTCCTCGAACCGCTTCGGACTGACATCGGTGCCGACCCAGAGGCCGATGCGGAACGGTTCGGTTCCCCAGGTTGCTTCGTCCTCGCGGCGGGCGAGTTCTGCGGCGCAGACGAGAGCGGTCGCACGCTGGAACTGCTGCGCCGTCAGCAGGCGCAGGGTGTATCGCATCAGCACCGATACGCCATCGCTGCCGTTCAGCGGGCCGTCGGCCGATTGCACGACCGCCTGCCGTCGGCGGACTGCAAATGTGTAGGCAGCCAGGCCCAGGTACGCCTCGGTCTTGCCACCACCGGTCGGGAAGAAGAGCAGCTCCACGCGGGCCTGGTGGTCCGCGCTGCGCAGCGCGGTCGCCGGGTCGGTCAGCGACCCGAGCTGCATGAGAATGAACGCGAGCTGGAACGGACGCCACGACGCGACGGGCTTTCCGTCGGCCTCGGCCGACTCAAGGTCCTGCCGCGCCTGCGCGATCGACAGTGCCGAGTCGGACTTGCGCGCTTCGGCGACCTGGGAAGCGAGGCGCTGATCGCGCATGACCCGGTTCATGAACTGGAAACACTGAAGCCCAGTCGCGCCGGAGGCCACGAACTCCAGTCCGTCGATGAGGCGCTCGTGCGCCTGCCGCGCCTCCCACAACACCACTTCGGCGATCTCTTGCAGGTGTTCGGGGAGTTGCGCCGCCGCCCCTTCCTGCCGGTCGAGCCATGCCCCGTAGCCGGAGACCAAGGGGGCAAGCCCCGCGCGCAACTCGTCAGCACCGGCAGCAGCCAACGCCTTCATCGACAGCGTCGCACCCTCGACCTCGCCGGCCCTAGTCTGCGGAGTCTCGGCCTTCGGCAACCATGTCGTCGACACCGACGTCGCGCGCCGCGAACCCTTGCGCACGACCCAGTCGGCCGAGCAGGTGCGGCCGATTGCGAACTCGAGCCGGTCCTTGTATTGGAGGTCGAGCCGCCGCACTTCGTCGTCGTGCTCGGGCCAGTCCTGTCCCAGCACGTCTCGCACCGGCAGGAATGCATCGGTGCCGCCGGCGTCGATGAGGAGCTTCGTCTGGAACATCCACATGTTCGACGGGATAGGAAGTGGCGTCTCGCGGTCGTTGCACAGCGCGATCTCCACGAGCACCCGATCAAACTCGGCGTCGTCGTAGCGATCGATCCGCAGACAGATCGCATCGCGCAACACAACCGTCTCGGTGCGACCGGGAGTCAGCGCCGCGAGAGTGACGGTCCGGGTTTCCTCGATCGGCGTGCGCTGGTACTTCCGAATCGGACGTCCGGCCTTCGACACCTCCTTGGTTTCGACCGTCTCGTAGGTGCCCCACGAAGCCGTGACGTCGAAGGACCCGAGATCGCTGGGCACCTGGAATCGCAGCCCCATCGAAGCAGGGATCATCAGCCCCTGCTTGGGTGCGCGGTCCTCGACGTCGTCCTCTTCGGCATCCGCCTCGCTCTCGTCAGCCGCAACCGTCGGGACTCCGCGCCCTTCGCTAGCGCTGTCCTCGTCGAGACGCACCTCGGCCAGGTCGTCGGCGTCGTCCTGGTCGAGCCCCGATCCATCGGTGGTCGTGAGCTTGACCGGCGCGATCAGCCCGACGAGGTACA
>NZ_QFPF01000067.1 GCF_003248605.1 Microbacterium sp. | reverse complement strand
ACGAGCGGCACGGCGCGGCGCATGTTGTCGCCGATGAGACGGCTGACGATGTTGGGGGCGATGAGGCCGAGGAAGGGCAGCGCTCCGACGACGACGAGCATGATGCCGGTCACGATGGCGATGATCGCGACACCGACCGCCATGACGCCGCGCGTCTCGAGCCCGAGGCCCCGGGCGGCGTCGTCGCCGAGACCCAGGAGCGTGAAGCGGTCGGCGACGATCCAGGCGATGAGGGCAGCGGCCGCGGCCAGGTAGAGGATCTCGTAGCGGCCGCGCAGCACGCCCGAGAAGTCGCCGATGCTCCAGCTGAGCAGCTCTTGCAGCATCTCGGTGCGCAGGGCGATGAATGTCGTCACCGCGCCGATCACCCCGCCGTAGAGGATGCCGACGATCGGCACGAGCACGCTCGATCGGGCGGGGATGCGTCGCGCGAGCACGAGGAAGCCGTAGACCCCCGCCAGCGCGCCCACCGACGCCACGAGCGCCATGAGCCAGATCGGCATGGCGGGGGCGAGCAGGAGCAGCGCGAGCAGGGCGAGCGAGGCGGCATCCGTCGCCCCGGTCGTGCCGGGTTCGACAAAGCGGTTGCGCACGAGCAGCTGCATGATCAGGCCCGTGATCGCGAGGGCCGCCCCGGCGAGCACGAGCGCCACCGTGCGCGGCACGCGGCTGGCGAAGAGGATGAAGGCGTCGAGCTCGGCGACGCCGATGAACAGCGAGATCGTCGCGAGGGCGGCGACAAGGGCCACCCCCGCGACGATCAGCGCGGCGGGATTGAGGCGGGTCAGGACTCGGCGCTCCCCGCTGTCGGTGCGTGCATCGCCGGGATCAGCCGGCGACGGCCTCGTGCACCGTCTCGAGCACGTTCTGGATCGCGGTCAGGCCGTTGATGACGATGTAGATCTCGCTCGCGGGCAGGTAGACGATCTGGCCCTCGGTGGCGGCGGTCGTCTGCGCGACGAGTTCGTTGTCGAGGGTGGCCTCGGCCGTCGACCCCTCGCCCGTCGCGGCGCCGCGGTCGAACGCGAAGATCCAGTCGGGGTCGGCCGTGAGGATGAACTCGTTGGTCACGGTGTCGCCGTGGGGCGAACCCTCGGCGCCGGGAAGCTCGGCGGCAGGCACCGCGGGGGTGTAGCCGAGCTCGTCGAAGAAGTACCCGAAGCGCGAGCCCTCGCCGAAGGCGCCGAACTCACCGCCCGAGACCGAGAGCACGAGGGCGGTGCCCTCGGCCGCGCCCTGGATCGTCTCGACCTGCTCCTCGATCGTGGCAGTGAGCTCGTCGACCTCGGCCTCGAGGCCGTAGATCTCGCCGAGCTGCGCGGCGCGCTCGAGACCCGCGGCGGGGTCGAACGTGCCGCCGTAGGTGCCGGTCAGATCGATGGTCGTCGAGATCTCGGACAGCTCGTCGTACTGGCCCGTGCTGCGCGCGGCCGTGACGATCAGGTCGGGCTCGAGCTCGGCGACGGCCTCGAAGTCGGGCTCGAAGAGCGTGCCCACCTTGGGCAGGTCTGCGTACTGCGACAGGTAGTCGGGCAGACCGACGTCCGGGATGCCCACGACCGAGTCGCCCGCGCCGATCGCGTCGAGCGTGTCGAGTGTCGCGATGTCGAAGGTCACGACCGCCTGGGGTGCGAAGGGCACCTCGACCGACTCGCGTGCGACCTCGCGGTCCTCCTGGAAGGAGGACTCGCCGTCCTCCTCGACGAGGGTCAGAGTGGGCCGGGCGTTCTCGACGGTGACCGTTTCGGGGGCGCTCTCGGGCGAGGCGCTCTCCTCTGTGGCCGCGCCGGTGGCGCACCCGGCCAGCGCGAGGGCGGTGACGACGGTCAGGGATGCCGCGAGCAGCGGGCGGTACGAGCTCATGCTGTGATCTCCTGGTGATGTTGGTTAGCCAAGCCTAAGTGAGGCGGGCTTTGGGTAGGTTACCCTAACTCGCCGTCCTCTGCGCACGGGTGCGGCGCCACAGCCACCCGCATATGCCCCCGGGGATATGTCGAGCGCGTAAAGTTAGTCCTTTGGGTGACGCGGGCGCGCACGTCCGCCGACGGAGGTTCAGTGGCCGGTAATGCGACCACTCGCTTCGACAACGTCTCGCTGTTGTCGGTCGCGAGTGTCCTGCCCTCGCGGGTGACGACGTCCGAAGACATCGAGCAGCGCCTCTCGAGCGCGCTCGCGCGGCTGAAGCTGCGCCCGGGTCTCCTCCAGCGCGTCGCCGGCGTGATCGAGCGACGCAACTGGGCCGCGGGCGAGGCCACCGACGAGGCGACGATCCAGGCCGGTGCGCGCGCGCTGGCCGAGGCGCGGGTCGACCCCGCCGATGTGGGCCTGCTCATCAACACCTCGGTCACCCGCAAGCACCTCGAGCCCTCGGTCGCGGTGCGCCTGCACCACGGCCTCGGCCTGCCGACGTCGGCGATCAACTTCGACGTCGCCAACGCCTGTCTCGGCTTCGTCAACGGCATGAGCCTGGCGGCGAGCATGATCGAGTCGGGTCAGATCCGCTACGCCATCGTCGTCAACGGCGAGGACGCCGACGACATCCAGGTCAACACGATCAATCGTCTGGTCAACGCCGACGTCGATCGCGACGGCTTCATGAGCGAGTTCGCCTCCCTCACCCTGGGTTCGGGATCGGCCGCGGCCGTGCTGGGCCGCGCCGACGAGCACCCCGAGGGCCACCGTATCCTCGGCGGCGTGACGCGTGCCGCGACGCAGTTCCACGAGCTGTGCGTCGGCAGCGTCGACGGCATGTTCACCGACGCCAAGGCCCTGCTCAAAGGCGGCCTCGACCTCGTCGTCTCGGCGTGGAAAGAGGCGGCACCCGAGTGGAACTGGTCGAGCATGGACCGCTACATCACCCATCAGGTCTCGTCGGTGCACACCAACGCGATCGTCAAGGCCGCGAAGCTGGATCGTTCACGCGTGCCCACGACCTTCCCGCACCTGGGCAACGTCGGCCCCGCCTCCATCCCCATCACGCTCGCCGAGGAGCAGAAGACGCTCGCGCGCGGCGACCGCGTGCTGCTGATGGGTGTGGGTTCGGGCCTGAACACGGCCATGATGGAGCTCGCCTGGTGACCCAGGCCGCGATGCTTCCACCCCCCAGCCTGCCCGGGCTCGACACGCGGCACAGTCGCCTGCTGTCCGTTCCGGGGCGGGGCGCGGATGCCGGAGCCCATCGCACGTGGCACTTCCTCGATTCGGGGGCTCACCTCGACGAGCACGGCGCGTCGCCCGCGGGCACGATCCTCGCGGTGCACGGCAATCCGACCTGGTCGTACCTGTGGCGCGCCGCGGTCGCGGAGTCCGCGCGCCGGGCGGCCGAGGGCGCACCCGCGTGGCGGGTGATCGCGGTCGACCAGCTCGAGATGGGCTACTCCGAACGCACCGGGATGCACCGCCCGCTCGCCCAGCGCGTGCAGGATCTGGCCGGATTCACCGCGGCACTCGGGCTCGAGGGCCCGGTCGTGACGCTCGGCCATGACTGGGGCGGCGTCGTCTCCCTCGGCTGGGCGATCGACCATGCCGCCGAGCTCGCCGGCGTCTCGCTGCTCAACACCGCCGTGCATCACCCCGAGGGCGTGCCGATCCCGGCCCCGCTGCGCGTGGCCGGCGCACGAGGGATGCTGGCAGCATCCACCGTGCACACCACGGCGTTCCTCGACACGACGCTCGCCCTGGCCTCGCCCCGACTCGACGACGCGGTGCGCGACGCCTACCGCGCACCTTATGCCGACGCCGCCCGTCGCGCGGGGATCGGCGGTTTCGTCGCCGACATCCCGGTCGATGCCCGGCACGAGAGCTTCGCCGAGCTCGAGCGCATCGCCGAGGGCGTCGCGGCGCTCACGGTGCCGGCGCTGATGCTGTGGGGGCCGCGCGACCCGATCTTCAGCGACCGCTACCTCGACGATCTCGCAACCCGCCTGCCGCACGCCGACGTGCATCGCTTCGAGGGCGCCGGTCACCTCGTCGCCGAGGACCGCCCCTACACGGACGCCGTGTTCGCGTGGCTCGACGAGAGGGTGGCGGTGGGGGTGGATGCCGTCGCCCCCTCGGCAGCGGCCTCCGACACCGATTTCAGGCCCATCTGGCGGGGGCTCGAGGCGCGCGCGGACGACGACGACAGCGCCGTGATCGATATGGCGCGGGGCGGCGCAGCCGAACCGCTGCGGGTGAGCTGGCGGCAGCTGAACGAGCGCGTGCGGCAGCTCGCCTCAGGACTTGCGGCGATGGGGGTGCGACCCGGCGACCGCGTCTCGCTGCTCGTTCCGCCGGGACCCACGCTGTCGGCGATCGTCTACGCCTGCCTGCGCCTGGGCGCCGTCGTCGTCGTCGCCGACGCCGGCCTCGGCGTCAAGGGCCTCACCCGCGCGGTGCGCGGCGCCTGGCCCGACGTCATCATCGGCGAGGTCCCCGGGCTCACCGCCGCCCGTGTGCTCGGCTGGCCGGGGCTGCGCATCTCGACCGCGCGGCTGCCGCGTGTGAGCGCGGCGGCCCTCGGCGTCGCGACGTGCCTCGCCGATGTCGCAGCGCTCGGGCGCGGGGCGCCGCTGCCGCCCGCCCCGGCGGCCGACGACCCCGCCGCGATCCTCTTCACGTCGGGCTCGACGGGTCCGGCGAAGGGCGTCGCCTACACGCACGGGCAGCTCGCAGCGCTGCGCGACGTGCTCGCCGCGCACTTCGAGGTCACGGCCGAGACCGGCCTGGTCACGGGGTTCGCCCCGTTCGCGCTGCTGGGGCCCGCCCTCGGCACGCGCTCGGCGACACCCGACATGGACGTGTCGGCGCCGCGCACCCTCACGGCGCGAGCCGTGGCCGCCGCCGTCCGCGCCTCGGACGCGCGCATGGTCTTCCTCTCCCCCGCCGCCGTGCTCAACGTCGTCGCGACGGCCGATGCGCTGACCGCCGACGACCGCGCGGCGCTCGCGCGGGTCGAGGCGTTCCTCTCCACCGGCGCGCCCGTCGGCCAGGGGCTGCTCGAGGCGATCGGCGCGCTCATGCCGAACGCGAGCGCGCACACCCCCTACGGCATGACCGAGTGCCTCCTCGTCACGGACGTCACGCTCGATCAGATCCGCGACGGCGCGGCCGCGCCCGACCGCGGGGTGCTCGTCGGCGCCCCGATCGGGGCGAACCGCGTGCTCATCAGCGCCCTCGACGACGACGGCCGGGCGACCGGAGAGCCGAGCTCCGAGCCGCGCCTGCTCGGCGAGGTGCTCGTGAGCGCCCCGCACCTGAAAGACCGCTACGACCGGCTGTGGCTGACCGACCGCGCCGCCCTGCGCGAGACGCCGGACGCCTCGGCGGGTGCCGGCGGCGAGGGCCGGTGGCACCGCACGGGCGACATCGGGCACCTCGACGCGCGAGGGCGGCTCTGGATCGAGGGCCGGCTTCCGCACGTGCTCGTCACCTCCGAGGGTCCCCTCGCCCCCGTCGGCCCCGAACAGGACATCGAGCGCGTCGACCGTGTGCGCCGCGCGGCGATCGTCGGCGTCGGACCCCGAGGACTCCAGCAGACCGTGGCGGTCGTCGAATCGCTGCCCCCGGCATCCCGAGCAGCCCTCGCCGACCCCGAGCTCACGGCGGCCGTCCGCGCGTCGACGGCGACGCCGATCGTCGCCGTGCTCGTCGTCGCCGCCCTGCCCACCGACATCCGGCACAACTCCAAGATCGATCGCACCCGCCTGTCGGCGTGGGCCGAGCGCACCCTCGCGGGAGAGCGGCCGGTGGCGCCGTGATCGTACTGGCGACCGGGGCCTCCGGGTTCCTCGGCCGCGCGGTCGCCGCCGAACTCGTCGCGCAGGGGCACGAGGTGCGCACGCTGCAGAGGCGGCCCTCCGGCGTGCCCGGTGCCACCGACGTGCTCGGTTCGGTCACGGATGCCGCCCTCGTCGAGCGGGCTCTCGAGGCAGTCGAGGGTGTCGTGCACCTCGCCGCCAAGGTCTCGCTCGCGGGCGATCCGCGCGAGTTCCGCGCGGTCAACGTCGACGCGACGATCGCGCTGCTCGATGCGGCGCTCGCGGCAGGCGTCACGGGCATCGTGCACGTCTCCTCGCCGTCGGTCGCGCACACCGGCACGGCGCTCGCCGGCGCCGGAGCCGACACCGCCGCGCCCGCCCGCGCGCACGGCGAGTATGCGCGCACCAAGGCCGAGGCAGAGCTGCTGGCGCTCGCGCGCGACGGCGCCGCGATGCGGGTCACCGCGATCCGTCCGCACCTGGTGTGGGGGCCGGGCGACACGCAGCTCGTCGCCCGCATCGTCGACCGCGCCCGCCGCGGCCGGCTGCCGCTGCTGAACGGCGGCACCGCGCTGATCGACTCGACCTACATCGACAACGCCGCCTCGGGCATCGTCGCGGCGCTGGGGCGGATGGATGCCGCGCACGGCCGCGCCTTCGTACTCACCAACGGCGAGCCCCGCCCCGTCGGCGACCTACTCGCGGGCATCTGCCTCGCCGCCGGTGTGCGCCCGCCGCGATGGAGCGTGCCCGCATCGCTCGGCCGCGCCGCCGGATCGCTCATCGAGCGGGTGTGGGCGGTGCGCCCCGGCCACGACGAGCCCCCGATGACGCGGTTCCTGGCCGAACAGCTCTCGACCGCGCACTGGTTCGACCAGCGCGAGACGCGCCGTGCGCTGGACTGGGCGCCCGCGGTGTCGATCGACGAGGGTCTGCGGCGGCTCGCCACCCACCGCTGACCCCGGCGCCAGGGCTCGGGTCGCGCCGTGCACAACTGCGGACCTCGAGCGCGACACGCCGGGGTTCCAGGCGGTGCGCCGGCGTGTCGCGATGTCGCGTCCGCAGCTGTGCACACCCGGGCAGCCGGCCGAGTTCGACACAGGGTGAGGGATGTCGGCGGGCCGCGATAGAACGGACGCATGCCCTTCGCCGATGAGCTCCTGGGCGCCGACGAGGCGCGCGCGCTCGTGCGCGCCATCCGCGCCGCCCGACCCGACACCGACGCGCCCGCCCTCGCCCAGGCGGCAGAGTCCCTCGCGCCGCTGCCGCTCGGCGCCCGCGCCGACCTTCTGCGCGACGCTCTCCTCGACGATGTGCCCGGCGACCACGCGGCGTTGGCCGCCGTCGTTCGCCGTGCCGCGCTCGATCCGGGCTTCAGGGGGTGGCTCATCTGGCCCGTCACCCTCGCGGTCGCCACTCGCGCCGCCGACGAGTCCGAGGCGGCGTTCGATGACGGTACGGCCCTTCTCGCCGAGTTGACCGGGCGCCTCACCTCCGAGTTCGCGATCCGCACCCTGCTGCGCGCCGATCTCGACCGGGCGCTCGATCACGCGCTCGCCTGGACGCGCGCGGCCGACCCCGCGGTGCGCCGGCTCGCCAGCGAGGGCACGAGACCCTACCCGCCGTGGGCGGTCCGGGTGCCGGCGCTCCTCCGCGAGCCGCAGCGCACCATTCTGATCCTCGATGCCCTGTACCGCGATCCCGACGAGATCGTGCGCCGCTCGGTCGCAAACCACCTCAACGACCTCAGCCGCGAGAACGCCGAGTTGGTAACCGAGACCGCGGCGCGGTGGCTCGCCGAACCGGATGCCACGACAGCATCCGTCGTGCGCCATGCCCTCCGCACCCTCGTGAAGCGGGGGGATGCCGGGGCCCTCGCCCTGCTCGGATTCACGGGCGATGCGCTCGAGGTGCAGGGGCCGCGGCTGTCGGGTGCCGAGGTCCCGTTCGGCGGCACGATCGGGTTCGCGGGGCGGGTGCGCAACGCCGGCACCGTCGCCGCCCGCGTCGCGGTCGACTATGTCGTCTTCCACCGCAGAGCGAACGGCTCCCAGACGAGCAAGACATTCAAGATCGCGGTCCGCGACCTGGCGCCGGGTGAGACCCTCGCGATCGAGCGTCGCCATTCGTTCCGAGCGATCACGACGCGGCGCTACTACCCCGGCGCGCACGCGATTGCGCTGCAGGTGAACGGCGTCATGAGCGAGCCCGCGGCCTTCGAGCTGCTCGCCGAGGCGTGATCGCGGGCGACCCCGTCCGCCCGCGTTGCTAACCTGCTCGGGTGGATGAGTCACCGCTCACCGCGGCCGCGCTCGCGGGTGCGATCGACGCGCACGCCGACCCCGCCCGGGCAGCCGTCATGCAGCGCTTCTTCAAGACGGGCCCCGCAGAGTACGGCGAGGGCGACGTGTTCGTCGGCGCGAGTGTTCCCGCGATCAGGGCGGCGGTGGGACGGCACGCCGGCCTCCCGCTCACCGAGATCCGCGAGCTGCTGGCCAGCCCCGTGCACGAGCATCGCCTGGCGGCCGTTCTTGTGATGGTCGCGCAGGTCGAGCGGGCGAGCCGGCCGCGATCGCGAGATGACGACGTCCGCCATCGGCTCCACGACGCCTACCTGCAGGCGGCCGCCCGGGGCGAGATCGACAGCTGGGACATCGTCGACTCGAGCGCTGAGATCCTCGTCGGTCGGTGGCTGCGCGATCAATCCGAAGCAGTCGCGTTCGCCGAGCTCGACCGCTTCGCGGCGAGCACACTCCTCTGGGAGCGCAGGATCGGCATGATCGCGACTTTCGCGTGGATCAAGGCCGGCGACGCCGAACCCACGCTGCGCCTGGCCCGCACACTGCTCGAGGACCCCGAACCTCTCATGCACAAGGCGACCGGATGGATGCTGCGTGAAGTGGGCAAGCGGGTCGACCGTGGTGAGCTGATGGCGTTCCTCGACGAGCACGCGGACGCGATGCCACGTACGATGCTCAGCTACGCCACCGAGCACCTCGGGCCCGATGAGCGCGCCCGGCTCCGCGCGATTCCCCGCCGGGATCCGCTCACTCGGCGTCGCTGAGAACCACGACCTCGTCTCCGTCCTCGATGAATCGCAGTCCCGTGCCCTCGGCGAACTCGTCGCGCAACTCATCCGGGAGCTCCGATGTCACCGACAACTGCACCGTCGCGGCGAAACCGCCCGCGGCGCACCCCGAGTAGATCGGACCCGAGAAAGAGTTCGACTCGGGCTCGATCGAGGCGGCATCCATGATCAGCAGGCACTCGTCACCCACCCGCCCGCCCGTCCACCCGCCCGGCATGCGATAGATCGCGAGGCCGAAGAACCCGGCGAAGGCCTCGCCGGCGACATCCTCCGGGTCGCAATCCGGACCACCGCACTGCCATCCGGCGAAGATCTCCGGCAGCTCCGCGAACGGGTCGATGCCGAGTACGCCGACCTCCCGGGGGTCGGCCTGCACCCGACGCGAGACGACGCCGGTCACGATCGCGGTGATGAGCACGGCGATCACGAGCGAGGCGACCCAGGCGATCACGAGCCGCGACCGGCGCTGCTCACGGCGCGTCGGTGTCACGTCCGACTGCACAGCGCTCGGGGTGGGTTCGGGCCCGGCCTCGGCCTCCCACCCTGGCTCGGGTGCACGATGACGCGGGCCCCCCGCATCTGCGGACGTCCCGGCGACGACCGGCACGGCCGGATCGGGCTCCGCTGCGGGTTCGTCGCGTCCGGCCGAGTACCTGGACGCGCGGGCGATGGCCTCGAGCTCCTCGAGGCGCCGAAGCCTCGCGGGATCGTCGGCGATGTCCGCCTCGGGACCATATGCACGCGCGCGCAGGGCGCGCAACTCGCTCACCGTCGACTCGTCCATCGGCACCCTCCCCCGCACCAGCCTACGCACGCGTGCGCGCGGAGCCGGAGGGCGTCGGCGCCGGGGCTCAGCCCAGATGCACAGCCGCGGCGCCCTCTGTGGGAGCCAACTCCTCCTTCGAGCCGCGGATGAAGACGAGGGCGACGACCGCGGCGACGACCATGACAACGGCCGCCGCGAAGAAGACGACGGAGTACCCGGCCGTCAGCGCCTCCAGCTGCGCCCCGGGGTCCGCGCTCAACGAGGACTCGGATGCCGACACGTACAGCGCCGTGAACACCGACAGGCCGATCGAGCCGCCGATCTGCATGGAGGCGTTGGCCGTCGCCGAGGCCGCCCCGGCGTCGTGCGGCTCGACGCCGCTCAGGGCGAGGTTCTGCACGGGCACGAAGATGCACGCCATCCCCACACCCAGCACGAGGAGCGCCGGAAGGATCTGCACGAAGTAGTTGCCGTCGGCGGTCAGCGCGGCGAGGTAGAGCAGACCCGCGGCGGCGATGATCGGCCCCGTGATCATCAGCGGACGCGGACCGATGACCCGCAGCATCCGCGTCGCAACCGGGGCCGTCGCCATGATCGCCAACGTCATCGGCAGACTGCCGAGCCCGGCCTGCAGCGGCGACATCCCGAGCACGATCTGCAGATGCAGGGCGAGGTAGAGCGTGGCGCCGATCATGACGGTGCCGACGATGGCCTGGATGAGGAACGCGCCGCCGCGCACCCGGTCGAGCACGACGCGCAGCGGGAGCAGAGGCTGCGCCACCCGCGTCTCGAGCCAGACGAACAGCGCCAGCAGAACAACGCCGAGCGAGAGGAATCCGATGGTCCCCAGCGTCGCCCACCCGGTCTCGGCGAGGCTGAAGCCGTAGACCAGCGCACCGAGCCCGAGGGTGACGGTGACGGCACCCCAGATGTCGTAGGTGTTCTCTCCGCCCGCCTTGCTCTCGCGCACCAGGAGCACACCCCCGATGAAGCCGACGATGACGAAGATCACGTTCACGAGCAGGCACCAGCGCCAGTCCGCGAACTCGGTCAGCACGCCGCCGAGCAGCATGCCGACGGCGGCGCCCGCACCCGCGATGACACCGAAGACGGCGAATGCCGTGTTGCGATCCTTGCCGTGCGGAAAGGTCACCGTGAGCAGGGCGAGCGCCGCGGGGGCGAGCATCGCCGCGAACGCGCCCTGAAGGCCTCGGGCGATGATCAGCTCGATGCCGTTCTGCGCGATGCCGCCGAACGCCGACGCGATGCCGAACCCGATCATGCCCACGAGGTATGTGCGCTTGCGACCCCAGTAGTCCGCGATGCGCCCGCCGAGCAGCAGCAGGGCGCCGAATGCCAGCGCGTACGCCGTGACCACCCACTGCCGCTGCCCGTCGGTCAGGGCGAGCTCGGCCTGCGCCTGGGGCAGCGCGATGTTGACGATCGTGCCGTCGAGCACGACGACCAGCTGGGTCAGCGCGAGCACGCACAGGGTCAGCCATCGACGATCCTTCGCCGGGCGGGACGGGGATGGGCCCGCGACTACGGGGTGATTCTGGGTCATCGTCATGACGAGACGCGCCTTTCGAGGAGGAACGAGTGCGACGCACCCCGTCGGACGTGCTCTTCAGCGTAGTGGATAAGCGGATGCTGCGACTCCGCTTAAGCGCAGGTTCGGCGTACACTGACCGCATGACCTCGCCCGGCGCCGACGACGCAGCCCCCGGATCGAACCTGCGCGCGGACGCCGCGCGCAATCGCGAGAAGATCCTCGACGCCGCCGCACGCCTCTTCGCCGAACGCGGGGTCGAGGCCTCGCTCAACGACGTCGCGCGCGAGGCCGGTGTCGGAGTGGGCACGGTCTACCGCAAGTTCCCGGACAAGGACGCGCTGATCGAGGAACTGACCGCGAGCAAGCTTCGAGGGATGCTGGAGCTCGTGGCGGCAGCATCCACCCGCTCCTCCGGCGCCGAGGCGCTGCGCGAGCTGATGATGGGGGCGGCCGAGTTGCGCGCCGTCGACCGCGGCCTGTTTCCGACGCTGTTCCGTGTCGGCGACCGCGCGCGACGCGATGATCGCGTGCGCGAGCTTCTGCAGGCGTGGGATGCGGTGATCGCGCGGGCGCGCGCGGAGGGAGCAGTGCGCGCGGGCTTCGCCGCGGCCGACGTCGATCTGTTCATGATGATGGTCGGCACCGTCGCCGACCGCACCCGCCACCTCGGGCCCGCCGCCTGGCGTCGGTGCGCCCACGTGCTTCTCGACGGCTACGCGGCGCACCCCGGCGACGACCCGGTACCACCCCTGCCGCTGGACGAGCAGACGCGGCGGGGCCTCTTTCTCGGCCAGTGAGCGCGCGGTGTGCTGTGATGGTCGGATGAGCACCGCAGACAGCGCCCTCTCGATCACGATCGATGGCACCCCCGACCTGCCCGGCGAGGTCCTCGGCGCGCTGTACCGCATCACCGGGCGCTCACGCGACGAGCTGCGACGCTCGATCCTGGCGGGCGAACCCGTCTACAGTGCAGACCTGTTCGGTCCCGATCATCATGAGGTCGCCCCGCGGCTCGAGAAGGCCTGCGACTACCTCGCCGGGCTGGGGCTCGGGATGATCGCCCACGAGAGGGTGGACGGGCAGACCGACGAGATCACCCTCGACACGATGCGCGAGATCCTCGCCGCCGCCGAGAGCGCGGGCTGACCGATGTCGAACGGACCGCCCCGTGATCACGTGACGGAGGGGGTCGCGACCGTGAGCATGACCTTCAGCGATTCGCGATCGTCCATCGCCCTGTAGCCGGCAGCCACGTCGACGAGCGGCATGGTGCGGTCGAAGACTCGTCCAGGATCGATCGCACCCGAGAGCACCTGCGGGATCGCGGCATCCATGTAGGCGCGCACGGGGGCGGGTCCGCCGGCGAGCCGCACGTTCTTGCCGAACAGCGATCCGAACCCCACGGGCGCGTCTTCGTATTGCGGCACGCCGACTCGGGAGATGATCCCGCCCGGACGGACGATGCCGCACGCCTGCTCGTAGGCGGGCATGTGGCCGACGGCTTCGAGAATGATATGGGACCCTTCGCCGTCGGTGAGGTCCATGACCTTCGCGATGCCCTCGTCGCCTCGTTCCGCGACGACGTCGGTCGCACCGAACTCGAGGCCGAGGTCGGTGCGGGCCGTGTGCCGACCCATGAGGATGATCCGCTCCGCGCCGAGCTGCGACGCGGCGAGAACGGCGGAGAGCCCGACGGCACCGTCACCGATGACGGTCACGGTCTTGCCGGGTTCCACCTGACCCATGTGAGCGGCGTGGTAGCCGGTGAGATACACGTCCGAGAGGGTGAGGAGGGATGCCAGCATGCTCTCGTCGGCGGAGGCGGGGTCGAGGTCCGGCACAGTGACGAGGCTCCCGTCGGCGAGAGGGACGCGGGCACGCTCTGCCTGCAGCCCCCCGGTCTCGATACCGCCGTACCAGCCTCCGTGCACGCACGAGGTCTGCAGCCCCTCGCGGCAGAATACGCAGGTGTTGTCCTGGAACGAGAACGGCGCGATCACGAAGTCTCCGGGCCGCACGCTCCGCACGGCGGCCCCCACCTCCTCGACCACACCGATGAGTTCGTGGCCCATCGGGCGCCCCTCGTTCGAGGGTTCCATCCCGTGGTAGCGATGCAGATCGGACCCGCAGACGCACGTCCGCACCGTGCGGACGATCGCGTCGGTAGGGCTCTTGATGATCGGATCGGGAACGGTCTCGACGCGAACGTCACGGGCGCCGTACATGAAGGTCGCGAGCATACGGGAGGGCTCCTCGGGTTGTGGTGGGAGTAACTATTGCATCTGTCCGATGACAATGAATATGTCGGATGTGCCATTGATTCTGTGGCGAGATTCAGCGGAATCTCGGATGCCGCCGACACCGCCGGGATCGTCTCCGACGCTTTGCGTGCCATTGATTCTGCAGTTCGCCGGAGGTGGCGCGGGCGCCGAGTTGGTGTCGCGTAGGGCGTACCTGAGCGCAATTCTTCAGCGGGCTAGGTAAACGCGACACCCTTGGGCGCGGCAGCCCGTAGATCCCGGTGACCGTGCGGGAGTCTCCGCTGATCGACCGGCCTACGGGCAAGACGATGGGACAAGCGGGCAGT
>NZ_QFPF01000150.1 GCF_003248605.1 Microbacterium sp. | reverse complement strand
GACACCGCGCCGGAGCCGCCAGCTCCCGGCGCGGCGAATCTGCCTGAGATCGCCACCCGCCAAGAGGTCGCCGCCTACCTCAAGCTCAGCGTGCCGACGCTCGCGAGATGGGCCGGCGAAGGGCGCGGGCCGAAGTTCGTGAAATTCGGCGGCGCCTGCCGCTACCTCCGGGCCGACGTGCTCGAGTACGTCGCCCACGCGTCCGCGACATCGTGAACGCCCAGCAAGAGAAAAGCCCCGCCGGCCAGGGCGGGGCAGTGACCGAAACCATTGAAGGAGCAACGATCATGACCACTGTACCGACGACCACGGACAGCACCACCACCCGCCTCGCACAGATCGGCGATGTCGAGCTGCGCCTGCTCACCACCCCGGAGAACGCACCACAGCTCGCGCTCGCCGCAGACACAGCCGAGATCATCATCGGTGGCCCCGCGACCGCGGCCGCGCTCGCCGCAGCCCTCCAGGAGCTCGACCACCTCACGACCCCGCAACCGGCGATCGAGAATCGCGGTGAGTACTCATGCGGCTCGTGCAGCTACACGATCATCGACGACTCCGACGACGTCGATGGCTTCTGGGATCTCGTCGACGCCCACGAGGCACATCACGACTATGAACGCGAGCTGCTGCCCGCCCACCTCAAGGACCTCGACCCCAACGCCGACGCCTACGCCGAACAGGGCAAGGCCCGCGCGGCCGCGATCGGCTGCGACGTCCCCGGCTGCGACCAGTCCGGCCACGACTGGCAGGCCGACCCTGCCGAGTGGGTGCACCGCGTGCTCCACACCGACCACCTCGGCCTCGAGGTCGACGTGTTCGCCGAACTCCCCCAGGGCGAACTCCGCGCCTACGTGTTCGCCCACCTCGAGGACCGCACCGGCAACGGCCGCGACGCCGAAGGACTCCGCGCCCTCGCCGTGCAGCTGCGCATCCAAGCCGAACAGCTCCTCGAAGACGCCGACATCATGGAACGGCGCGCTCGCCGCATCCGCCGCCCCGTCGACGTCGCCGACGCTCTCCGCGACCTGGAGGGCTGAGCGATGACGCACCTCGACGACGACACCCTCCTCGCCGGTTGGCGGCTCGAGAAGATCGCGGCCGGCTCCACCGAGCGCAGCATCCACGAACGCACGATCGTGATCCGAGCAATGCTGCGCCGCACCGGCAAGACGCTGATGACCGTGCAGCGACAAGACCTCATCGCAGACCTCGCCCGACCGGGCATCGCCGCTGCCACCCGCCAGCTGTACCGCGGCGTGATGTTCAACGTGTTCACGTGGATGCAGGACGAGCAGCACCGCGAAGACAACCCGGCCGCACGGCTCCCCAAGGTGCGGGTGCCCCAGACCGAAGCGAACCCCTTCACGCTCGAGGACGTCCAGAAGCTGCTCGAGAGCGGCATCTACGCCCGCACCCGCATGTACGTCCTCCTGTACGCCTACCAGGGCTTCCGAGCACAGGAGATCGCCGCGGTATCCACCGACACCATCGACTGGGACCAGCGCCGCATCCTCTCCAAGGAAGGCAAGGCCGGCAAGGAAGTGTGGCGACCAATCCACCCCCTCGTCTGGGAGGCACTACAGGCCTACCCCCGCGACAGCGGATACCTGTTCCCCTCCCAGTACCGGCCCGACCAGCACGTGAAGGCCGGCAACGTCGCAACAGTCCTCTCCCGCGCAATCAAACGCGCCGGCATCCGCCACAACGCACACCAGATGCGGGCCTTCTTCGCCACCGAGATGATCCGCGCCGGCGCCTCCACCGTCGTCGTCGCCGGCGCCATGCGGCACTCCGACCTCCAATCCATCACCCGCTACGTCGCCATCGATCACGACAGCATCGACACCGCAATGAACCTCCTCCCCCACGTGATCGTCCCCGCCGCCACCAACCGCGGCCCCCGACCCGCAACCCCCCGCCCCGAACTCGAGCCCACCGCATGAACCGCCGGAGCCCCCTTGCCACACCCACACCCGATCACCCCCGCGCTCGCCGCAGTGTTCGCCTCCGACACCCCACCGCTCATGCGCTACACCGCGACCGTGCTCGCGATCCACGCCCGGCACGGACTCGAGACGGACATGAGCCTCGACCAGCTCGAGCAGGACACCGACCTCCCCCAGGAAGTCCTCCTGCACCAACTCGCACACCCCGATTTCCCCGCGACGGTCACGCTCACCGCCACGACCGTCCAGGCCACGTTCGCCGTGCCCGAGCACCCCAGCTGGTGAGGGGCGCAGCGCCGACCAGGGAGGGGTTGCGATGGTAGACGCTCGAATCAAGGGCGAGTGGCTCACGCAGGCAGCGCACGACAGCCTGAGCGACGCCGCATACCGGATCTTCCACAACGGGCTGATGCACGCGGCCGAGCAAGGGACGAACGGGGCGGTGGACGAGCGCGAGCTGCGCTTCCTCTATCCACGCGCGATCGATCCCGCGTGGCTCGAGGAAATCGAGGCCGCAGGCTTCTGGGCCCGAACCGCCGCTGGCTATCAGTTCATCGACTGGTCCGGGGCGCTGGGCCAGTCCACCGCGCAGGACGTAGACAAGCAGCGCGAAGCCAACAGGAACCGCAAACGCGCCCAGCGAGCACGAGAGAAGGCCGTGAAGGACGGCGACACGGCCACGGATGCCGCCCAGGGCAACACACGCGAAGCACCAGCACGCGAGAACGAGCCGAACCCACCAACGACCCATGCGGGCAAAAATGAGGGCGTCACATCGAGTCCGTCACAACGTGAGTCACGGGGGGCGTCACGGCGTGACGTCACGGTGGGAGTAGGAAAGGAAAGGAAAGGCAAGGCCTTCCCTTCCCTTTCCGAAGAAATACCCCCAGATAGGGGGGTGGGTGAAAGTACTCAACCGCGCGCGAGCGACACGAGTCCATTCGGCCTCGCGCTCGCCACCCCCACCCCCATCACGCCTTTCTGCGATCGCCACCCCAACGGCACCGACCAGGCATGCACCGGCTGCCGCCTCGCCCGCGAAGGGTACGAACTCCAGCGGCCTTCACTCAGCAGCAGCAACGCCCGCAGCCTCGCGTTCGTCGCCCGCATCGCTGCTCAGGAAGCCGCCAAGGAAGCCGCAACGTCCCGCTGCGCCACCCACGGCCACCAGCTCGCCCGCGACGGCACATGCATCCACTGCACCGATCTCCGCCCGCCGATTCCCATCCGGGAGCTACGACCATGAGCACCCTCACACCCACCTTCCTCCAACCCATCCCCATCGACCGCCACCGCTGCGCCGCCACCCACCGCACCCCCGCGACGTTCGTGAAGTGCTGGATGCGCTCGCCGCGTTCGGTCACCGGCGCCGGCACCTACGCCGTCGTCAACTGGTGCACGTATCGGGTGACCTTGCACGCCGACCTCGAGCACGCCGCCCAGCAGCTCGCGCAGCTCGCCGACGGCGGATGCGGCCCCCGCTGCCAGGAGATCCACCGCCTGCACGTCATCCCCACCGGCCACCCGACCGCGCCGGAGCCGCCGCATGCCCGATGAACCCCGCCCGGCCGCACACTTCGTCCACGGCCCCGGCGTCCTCGTCCCTGACGGAGTCTGTCGAATCCTCGAGCACGACGCCGGCCTCAGCGAGTTCCGCTCGAGGGTCCGCGGCCGGCGCCCCCAGCTGGACGCCGTCCTCGACGCGATCCACACCGCCGCCATCCGCCACCGCCGCATTTCCGACCTCGGAAATCAACCGCTTCCGACCTCGGAAGTCGCGGCACAATCAGGCGTCACAACCGAACAGGCAGCCCAGGCACTCAACGTCAGCACCCGCCGCGTCACCCAGCTGATCTCCGCGAACGAGTTGAGCGCCGACTACCGCGACGGCCGCTGGGTCGTCGACACCAACAGCCTCACAGCCCTCATCGAAAAGAGAACCCCATGACCCTCGCCGACACGGCCCGCACCCTCGCCCAGCGCACCGCCCAGAAGCGCACCGCGCAGATCCGCTCCCGCAGCGAAGCACTCGACAAGCTCGCCGCCGCCGAACGCGAACGCGACTTCGACCTCGCCCTCGCCATCCGACACGCGATCGCCGAGCGCTGGCCCACCGCCTCGCCGGTCGACTACAGCGCCAAGCTCACCAAGATCAACAACACCCTCCAGACCATCGCCCGCCGCGTCCTCACCGACACCACCCTCGCCGGACTCCGCGACGCCTACGTCCGCAACCAGATCACGACCGAGTACTTCCGCGAGCAGTACGAGCCCGCCCTCGCGTCCTGGCTCAACGCCCTCGACCAGCTCCAGGAATCCGCCCAGACCGACCTCGACAAGGCCGAGAACGCGCTCGCCGAAGCCGTGAAACGGCTCACCAGCGATACCCCGAACGGATCGAGCATCGACCAGTTGCTCGCCGAGACCCGCGCCGGCAAAGCATGGGAGCGCCTGCGCCCCGAACTCGACAAGATCCCCGACACCGCCATCATCGGAAACCTCGCCCGCCGTATCCCCGCCAACCAGGATCCGGTTGTCCGCCGGATGTTCCTCGACGAGCTGCCCTCCTACCTCGGCCGACGCGACATCCGCGTCCCCGACGACTTCATCGACGACCTC
>NZ_QFPF01000149.1 GCF_003248605.1 Microbacterium sp. | reverse complement strand
CACCCTCGAATCCGCGGTGCTGGTGCTTCCGTCGGGCACGGTTGTTGACACGGGCGCGCCTGACGCGGCTGAGCGGTTCCGTGAGTCCGAGCCGGAGATCCATACGGGCCTTGAAGCCCTCCGCGAGCGCATCCGGAGCAATCCCGAGTCTGTGGAGTCTCTGCATGCGCTGCATGCGATCAAGAACACCATGGGGTACGGGCTGAACTCGTTCCTCGACCACGATGACCCGCTCGAGATCCTTACCCATCTCATCGTGGGTTCGGAAGGCACGCTCGCGTTCGTCGCCGAGGCCACATTCCGCACCCTCCCGGTGAAGCCGGACATCGCCACGGGGCTGCTGATGTTCGCGAACCTGCGCGACGCGACTGCCGCACTTCCCGCCCTGGTCGAAGCCGGTTTCGCGACGATCGAACTGTTGGATGCCGCATCCCTGCGCGTCGCGCAGAACGACCCCGAGGCCACCCCCGACCTCACCGGTCTCGCCGTGATCGATCATGCGGCGCTGTTGGTCGAGTTCCAGGAGGACTCCGACGTCGTTCTCGAAGCGCGCAGAACCGCCGCGACCGCGGTGCTGGAGGCACTTCCCCTCGTGATGCCGGCCGCGCTCACGACGGACGCCGCGACGCGGGCGCAGCTCTGGCACATCCGCAAGGGTCTCTTCACCGCCGTCGCGGGCACTCGCCCGTCGGGCACGACCGCGTTGCTGGAAGACATCGCGGTACCGGCGGAACGACTTGGCGAGACCTGCGAGCAGCTCATCGCCCTGTTCGAGAAGCACGGGTACGAGGGGAGTGTGATCTTCGGTCACGCGAAGGACGGCAACATCCACTTCCTCGTCAACGAGCGCTTCGACGACCCTGAGAAGCTCGCCCGGTACGAGGCGTTCACCGAGCACATGGTCGACCTCGTCCTCGCCCAGGGCGGCACGTTGAAGGCCGAACACGGCACGGGCCGGATCATGGCGCCGTTCGTGCACCGCCAGTACGGTGACGAACTGTACGACGTCATGTGGGCGGTAAAGCGCCTCATTGACCCCCGCATGACCCTCAACCCCGGCGTCCTGCTCACCGACGACCCGAAGGCGCACACCCGGCACCTGAAGACCTCACCGACCGTGGAACCCGAAGTCGACCGGTGTGTGGAGTGCGGCTATTGCGAACCGGTCTGCCCCTCCAAGGACATCGCCCTCACCCCGCGGGAGCGAATCGTGCTGCGCCGCGAGATCCAACGCGCCCGCGACAACGGGGATTCGACGCTGGCCCGTATCCTTGAGAAGGAGTACGGGTATGACGGAGTGCAGACCTGCGCGGTCGACGGAATGTGCCGTACCGCGTGCCCGGTGCTCATCAACACCGGCGACCTGGTCCGCCGACTCCGCAAGGAGAATCAGAACTCGGTCGCGCAGGCCGGGTGGAACCTGGCCGCGAAGCAGTGGGATGCCGTGTCCGCCGTCGGCGGTGGCGCGCTGTCGGTGGCGAGCGCGGTGCCCACCGCGCTGCCGGCTCTCGCAACGAAAGTCGGGCGTGGCATCTTCGGCGACGATACCGTCCCTCTCTATACAGCGGATCTCCCGGTTGGGGGCAAGCGGCGTCGCGTGATCGCGTCGGAAGCACCTGTCGCGGTGTTCTTCTCGTCGTGCACGAACACGATGTTTGGCCCGGTCGGCGGCGACGGAGCGGCCGAGTCGTTCCTGCGGCTGTGTGAACGCGCCGGCGTGCAGGTGCGTACCCCGGAGGATCTGCCGGCGCTGTGCTGCGGAACACCGTGGAAGTCCAAGGGTCTCTCCGACGGGTACAAGACGATGACCGAAAAGGTCTCCGCCTCGCTGCTCAGCGCGACAGACGGCGGACGCCTGCCCGTTGTGTGCGACGCATCCAGCTGCACCGAAGGCCTCCACGTGCTGCTCGAGGCGGCCGGGCAAGCGGACATCACCGTCGTGGATGCGGTCGCGTTCGTCGACGAGCACCTCCTTCCGCATCTGCCCGCGGGCGAGAAGGTGGCATCCGTCACGGTGCATCCGACCTGCTCGTCCACCCACCTCGGCATCAACGGCGCGCTCGCGCGCGTCGCCGGCGCGGCGGCCGAGTCCGTGGTGGTCCCCGAGAAGTGGGGATGCTGCGGCTTCGCCGGAGACCGCGGGATGCTGCATCCCGAACTCACACACTCCGCCACCCGCTCCGAAGCCGCAGATGTCGCCGATGCAGGCTCGGATGTGCACGCCTCGCTCAACCGCACCTGCGAACTCGGCATGACACGCGCCACAGGCGCGCCATACCGGCATATTCTGCAGGTGCTCGACGACACCCTCGGCCATTGACGCCTGGCTTACTCCGCTCCGTTGGCCAGGTGGTGCCGATCGGTCGATTCAGGCGGGCCCGCTGGGTCAGGGACTGGCGTCGGCGGTCGGGTTCGCGTACGCGGCCGGGTACGAGCGGGGCTTGTTCGACCCTGAAGGACCTGCGGGCACGTCCCCGTTCGACCACTTCGTCTACGTGCTGTGCTCGGACGCCGCCGCGCCGGTAATAGTCCCATAGCGCATCGCCCGCTCGTCCGAGGGCTCATACGTGTCGAGCTGCCTGCGTGACAGGGCAGCCATGCAGAGGACGAGGATGAATCCATGACTGAAGACCCGAGCGGCTGTGGACCGTCGTGTGCGTGTGGTGCGCCGCCCCGCGAGAAGCTGTTCACCCTCGCAGCACCGACCCGGCCCGTGCAGGTGCCGGCCGCCGCCGCCGCGGGTCGTCACGTGATCCCGCAGGTGCGCGTCCCGGCGGGGTCGTTCACGATGGGCGACTCCTCGGGGGATCGGAACCGTGCCGACGGTGAGGTGCCGCTGCATGAGGTGTCCCTGGACGGGTTCTCGATGGATGAGTCGTCGGTGACGAATGCGGCGTTCGCGCGGTTCGTGGACGACACGGGGTATCGGACCGAGGCGGAGACGTTCGGGTATTCGGCGGTGTTCCATCTCGCGGTCGCGGCGCCGGATGCGGATGTGATGGGTCCCGCGGCGGGAACACCGTGGTGGTTCGGGGTGCGTGGTGCGGACTGGCGGCATCCGGGGGGAGCACTGTCGTCGATCGAGGGTCTCGCCGACCACCCCGCCGTGCACGTCAGCTGGAATGACGCGGTCGCGTATTGCGGGTGGGCGGGGAGGCGATTGCCGACGGAGGCGGAGTGGGAGTACGCCGCGCGCGGCGGCATCCCATCGGCGAAGTACCCGTGGGGGGATGCGGAGGTGGATGCCGACGGGTGGCGGGCGAACATCTGGCAGGGCACGTTTCCGACCGAGAACACCCTCGACGACGGGTGGCTGACGACCGCGCCGGTGCACTCGTTCGCGCCGAACGGGTACGGGTTGTGGCAGATGGTCGGGAACGTGTGGGAGTGGTGCAGCGACTGGTTTTCGCCCCGCTTCTACGCGCAGTCCCCGATCCACGACCCGCGGGGCCCGGACCGGGGCGGGTCGCGTGTCCTCCGCGGGGGCAGTTACCTGTGCCACATCTCGTACTGCAACCGGTACCGCAACTCCGCCCGCTCGCAGAACACTCCCGACTCCTCCATGGGCAACGCCGGATTCCGCACCGTCGCACTCTGAACAAGCAGCGGCCACGCGTGCCGGCGAACCACGCCGACAGTCAGTCGATCGCGCCGGTGTCTTCTAGTTGTACTGACCGGGGACGTTGGTCAATCGTGAGAAGGGCGGCTGGTTGCCGCAGGCCGTGTGGGGCCGGTGCTGGTTGTAGTAGCGCAGCCAGCCATCGAGCTCGCCGCGGCGTTCGGCCTCTGAGGTGTAGCAACGGGCATAGGCCCAGCCATCGGCCAGGGTCCGATGGAAGCGTTCGATCTTCCCGTTGGTCTGCGGCCGATACGGCCGAGTGCGCTTGTGCTTGATGCCCAGCTCTTGGCAGGTGTCGCGCCATAGATGCGACTTGTAGGCGCCGCCATTGTCGGACAGGACCCGCTCGACGGTGGCCCCGTGGGCGTTGAACCACTCAACAGCCCGCACCAGTACGGCGGTCGCGGTGAGGGCGGTTTCGTCGTCGTGGATCTCGGCGTAGGCGACGCGGGAATGGTCGTCGATGACGGTGTGGACGTAGGCCTTGCCCATCAACGGGTCGTAGTGCTTGTTCCTGGGCTTGCCTGGTGTGGCGGCTCGGTTCTTCCCTCCTTGTCGGCGGCCGACGTAGCGCCAGCCTCCGCCGTCGGGGATGTTGCCGAGCTTCTTCACGTCGACGTGGAGCATGGCGCCGGGGTGGTCGTGTTCGTAGCGGCGGATGGGTTCACCGGTGGCACGGTCGACGTGGGTGAGCCGGTTGAGGTGGCAGGACGAGAGGATGCGGTGGACGGTGGAGGGGGCGATCCCGAGTCGTGGTGCGAGCTGCACTGGCCCTTCGCGGAGTCGCATGCGCAGGCTGATGCAGCGCTTGACGACCTTCGGGTGGGTCTTGTTCGGGCTGTGGTGTGGTCGTGAGGACCGGTCGTGCATGGACTCGCCGGCGCGGTAGCGGTCGGCCCAGCGCTTCGCGGTGGGCCAGGAGACCTGGAAGCGAGCGGCGACCTCGCTGATCGGAC
>NZ_QFPF01000066.1 GCF_003248605.1 Microbacterium sp. | reverse complement strand
TCGGATCGATGGCGATCGGCGGCGTCGTGGCCGCGATGGCGATCCTCACCCGCACCGAGCTGCTGATGATCCTCGTCGCCGGCGTCTACGTCATCGCCTCGGGATCGGTGATCCTGCAGCGGCTGTACTTCAAGATCACGCGCGGCAAACGCCTGTTCCTGATGAGTCCGCTGCACCACCATCTCGAGATGCGGGGCTGGGCCGAGGTCACGATCGTCGTACGCATGTGGATCATCGCGGGGATGCTGGCGGTCACCGGCATCGGTCTCTTCTACGTCGAGTGGCTTACGCGCGCATGAGCGACAGCATCCATCGCCTCATCAGCTGGCACGCGGACTGGACGGGCCTGCGCGTCGCCGTGCTGGGGCTTGCCCAGACCGGCTTCTCGGTCGCCGACACGCTCACCGAGCTGGGCGCCGAGGTGCTCGTGGTGACCGAGCGTGCCGACGAGGAGTACGAGCGCCTGCTGCCGGTCATCGGCGCGCGGCTGCACACCGGGTCGCTCCACGAGGTTCCCGCCGCGCTCCGTGACTTCGCGCCCGAGGTGATCGTCGCCTCGCCGGGCTTCGCCCCGCACCACCCGCTCATCGCGTGGGCGCGGGAGTCGGGCATTCCGCTGTGGGGCGACATCGAGCTCGCCTGGCGCGTGCGCGACAAGGTCGTGCGGCCCGATGGCACGCCCGCCGAATGGCTGCTCGTCACGGGCACGAACGGCAAGACGACGACGACCCGCCTCGCGGCATCGATGCTCGTCGCGGGCGGCCTGCGCGCCGCGCCGTGCGGCAACATCGGTGTGCCGGTGCTCGACGCCGTGCGTGATCCCGCCGGATTCGACGCGCTCGTCGTGGAGCTCTCGAGCCACCAGCTCTGGTACCTCTCGCTCGCAGCAGCCGAGGGACAGCCGGTGCCGGCGGCCGCGGTGTGCCTCAATCTCGCCGACGACCACCTCGAATGGCACGGCTCGTTCGCCGCGTATCGCGACGCGAAGGCGGTGGTGTACCGCAACACCCGCATCGCGTGCGTGTACAACAAGGCCGACGTCGCTACCCGGGAGATGGTGGAGGATGCCGAGGTCGTCGAGGGCGCCCGCGCCATCGGCTTCGACCTCGGCGTGCCGGGACCGAGCGATCTCGGGGTCGTGGACGGCATCCTCGTCGACCGGGCGTTCCTCGACGAGCGGCGCACGAGCGCGCTCGAGCTGACAACGCTCGATGATCTGCACCGCCAGGATCTCGCGGCCCCCCACGTCGTCGCCAACATCCTCGCCGCCGCGGCCCTCGCCCGCGCGCTCGGGGTGCCCCCCGCCGGGGTGCGCGATGCGCTCACGACGTTCCGGCTCGACCCGCACCGCATCGAAGTGATCGCGCGGCACGCCGGCATCACGTGGGTCGATGACTCCAAGGCCACCAACCCGCACGCGGCGGCATCCTCGCTGGGGGCCTTCCCCGGGGCGATCTGGGTCATCGGTGGGCAGCTGAAAGGCGTCGACATCGCCCCCCTCGTCCAGCAGCGCGGACCCGCCGCGAAGGCCGCGATCGTCATCGGCGAGGTGCGCGGCGAGGTCGTCGCGGCATTCGGCCGACACGCGCCCGCGGTGCCGGTGATCGAGGTGGACGCCGGTGAGACTGAACACGTCATGAGGCGCGTCGTCGAACTGGCGGCGGGCATCGCGGCAGCGGGAGATGTGGTGCTGCTCGCTCCGGCCGCGGCGTCCTTCGATCAGTTCAGCGGCTACGCCGAACGGGGCACTCGGTTCGCCGAGGCCGTGCGGGAGCACATCATCCAGACCGGCACGACACCCGAGAACGGAACAGGGGGAGCGGATGGCGATCACGACGCCGACCAGGCCCCGTCCGGGAGCTGACGACGAGGGCGCGGGACGCGGGCTCTCCGCCCGGGTCTCGCTCGGCAAGGTCTTCGCGCCGGTGCCCAACGAGTTCCTCCTCATCGCCTCCACGGCCATCCTGCTCACGGGATTCGGCCTGGTCATGGTGCTCTCCGCGACGTCGGCGACGGCCACGGCGTCGGGGGAGAGCCCCTTCGATGCACTGCTGCGACAGGGCGTGTTCGCCGTGCTCGGCATCCCCCTGATGTTCGTCGCCTCGCGCTTTCCGATCCGGTTCTGGAAGAAGATCGCGTGGCCCCTGCTGGGCCTCGCCGTCGCGTTCCAGCTGCTCGTGTTCACCCCGCTCGGCATCGAGGTGTACGGAAACCGCAACTGGCTCGACCTCGGCGCCTTCACGGCGCAGCCGTCCGAGTTCCTCAAGCTCGCCCTCGCGCTGTGGCTGGGCTACGTGCTGTATCGCAAGCAGACCCTGCTCGGCCTCTGGCGGCACGTGTTCATCCCGCTCGTGCCGGTATCGATCGCGGTGATCGCGACGGTCATGGCCGGTCACGACCTCGGCACCGCGATGATCCTCGTGCTGATCGTGCTGGGCGGCCTGTTCTTCTCCGGCGTCAAGCTGCGCATCTTCATCCTGCCGCTCATCGCCGCCGCGGGGGTCGTGGCCTACCTCGCGGTGACGAGCCCCAACCGCATGAGCCGCATCCTGAGCTTCATGGACCCGGACTGCGACTACTTCAACGAGTGCTATCAGCCGCTGCACGGCGTGTACGGGCTGGCGGGTGGGGGCGTCTTCGGCCTGGGACTCGGCAATTCGCGCGAGAAGTACGACTGGCTGCCCGCGGCCGCGAACGACTACATCTTCGCGATCGTCGGCGAGGAGCTGGGGCTCATCGGCTGCATCGTCGTGCTGTTCCTGTTCACCCTGTTCGCGGTCGGCGCGTTCCATGTCATCCGCAAGACCGACGACCCGTTCGTGCGCATCGTCTCGGGCGCCATCACGGTGTGGATCGTCGGCCAGGCGCTGATCAACATCGGCGTCGTCCTGCGGGTGTTCCCCGTGCTCGGCGTGCCGCTGCCGTTCATGTCCCAGGGCGGCACCGCCCTGCTCTCCGTGCTGCTGGCGTGCGGTGTGCTCCTGTCCTTCGCGCGGTCGCTGCCCGTGCGGGCGCCGGTCGCGACACCGGGACGCGCGAGACGAGGACTTTCGCGCGACACGAGGACCGGCTGAGCGGTCCGCCCCTCGTGCGGCGCGATTGTCCTCGTCTCGGGTGGGCCCGGTAGCCTCTCGAGGTGACGACCTACCTCCTCGCCGGCGGCGGCACCGCCGGTCACGTCAATCCGCTCCTGGCCGTCGCCGACGGGCTGCGCCGCCGTGATCCCGACGCCGGGATCCTCGTGCTCGGCACGAAAGAGGGACTCGAGGCGCGCCTCGTGCCTCTGCGCGGCTACGAGCTGCTCACGATCGAGCGCCTGCCCTTTCCGCGCCGGCTCGACCGGGCGGCGGCATCCTTCCCCGCGCGTTTCCGCCGCGCGGTCGTGCACACCCGGCGCCTGCTCGTCGACCACGGCGTCGATGTCGTCGTCGGGTTCGGGGGCTATGCGGCAGCCCCCGCGTACGTCGCCGCCCGACGTACGCGGGTGCCCTTCGTCGTGCACGAGGCCAACGCCAAACCGGGCCTTGCGAACGTGCTCGGCGCACGCACCGCCGCGGGCGTGGGCGTCGCGTTCGCCGGCACGCCGCTGCGCGGCTCGCGGGTGGTCGGCATGCCCCTGCGCCCCGAGATCGTGGGGCTCGACCGTGCGGCCCTGCGAGCCGAGGCGGCCGCCCACTACGGGTTGGATGCTGCAGCCCCCACACTGCTCGTCTTCGGGGGCTCGCTCGGGGCGCTGCGGCTGAACGAGGCCTTCGCGGGATCGTATGCGGACGTCCTCGCCGCGGGGTACCAGCTGGTGCACATCACGGGGGATCGCTCGGACTGGAAAGATCCGGGCGCGCCGGGATACGTCGTGAAGTCCTACGAGGACCGGATGGACCTCGCCTTCGCGATCGCCGACGTCATCGTCTCGCGCGCGGGTGCGGCGACGGTGAGCGAGATCAGCGCCCTCGGCATCCCCGCCGTGTACGTGCCGTACGCGGTCGGCAACGGCGAGCAGCGTCTGAACGCGCGCTCAGCCGTGGCCGCCGGCGCGGCGATCCTCATCGACGACGGCGGATTCACCCCCGATCGCGTGCGTGCCGACGTCCTTCCGCTTCTGGGTGATGCCGACCGGCTCGAGGGCATGCGGCGGGCCGCAGCATCCGTCGGCACCCGTACCGGCACCGAGAACGTCATCGCCATGATCGACGAGGTCCTCGCCCGCTGACCCCGCGCGGCTGCGCCGGGGCGGGCACAGCTGCGGACCGGACCCGCGACACGCCGGGGGAGGGCGCCGGTCGGCGGCGTGTCGCGCGATGTCGTCCGCAGCTGTGCACCGGCGTGCGCCGATGGGCGGGCCCACGGCGCCCGGCGGGCGCGCCGGGACGGGCCCGGCCGCATGCCCGACCTACACTTGTCAGGTCATGATCAAGCCCGACCTGAGTCTTCCCATCCCCGAGCGCATCGAGGCCGCGCACTTCATCGGCATCGGCGGCTCCGGCATGTCGGGCCTCGCGCGCATGTTCCTCGCGCGCGGCATCCGCGTCTCCGGCTCTGACCGCGCCGACAGCCAGGCGCTGCGCGATCTCGCGGCCCTGGGTGCGCGCGTGCACGTCGGCCACGACGCCGCGAACCTCGGCGACGCCGACACAGTGATCCACACCGGCGCGATCTGGCCCGAGAATCCCGAGTTCGTCCTCGCGAAGGAGCGGGGGATGCCGGTGATCCATCGTTCGCAGGCGCTGCACTGGCTCATCGGCGGGCGCCGCCTCGTCTCGGTGGCGGGCGCGCACGGCAAGACCACCTCGACCGGCATGATCGTGACCGCGCTCCAGGCTGCGGGTGCCGATCCGAGCTTCGTCAACGGAGGAGTGATCGCCCAGCTCGGCGTCTCGAGCGGTGTGGGTGCCGATGAGCTCTTCGTCGTCGAGGCCGACGAGTCCGACGGCACGTTCCTGCTCTACGACACCTCGATCGCGCTCGTGACCAATGTGGACCCCGACCATCTCGACCACTACGGCACGAACGAGGCGGTCGAGGACGCGTTCGTGCGCTTCGCCGACGCCGCGCGCGAGGCCGTCGTGATCTCCTCCGACGATCCGGGTGCGCAGCGGGTGGCCGCACGGCTCTCCCACCCGCATGTCGTGACTTTCGGAGAGGCCGCCGACGCGGACGTGCGCGTCCTCGACATCACCACCCGGGGGGCGGTCGCCTTCACCGTTGCGCACCGGGGCGAGAGCGTGCGGGTGCAGCTCCAGGTGCCCGGCGCGCACAATGCGATCAACGCCGGAGGTGCCATCGCGGTGATGCTCTCTCTCGGGTACGCGCTCGAGTCGGCCGCGTCGTCGGTGGAGGGATTCACCGGCACCGTGCGGCGCTTCGAGCTGCACGGGGTGTCGCGGGGCGTCAGCGTGTTCGACGACTACGCCCACCACCCGACCGAGGTCGCTGCCGCGCTGTCCGCCGCGCGCACGGTCATCGGCGAGGGTCGGATCATCGCCGTGCATCAGCCGCACACCTACTCCCGCACGATGGCCATGCACCGCGAGTTCGCCGAGGTGCTCGAGAGCCATGCCGACCTCACCGTCGTGCTCGATGTGTACGGCGCGCGCGAGGATCCGGTGCCCGGCGTGACGGGCGAGCTCGTGAGCGCCGACTTCGCGGACGCGGACAAGGTGCACTTCGTCGCGGACTGGCAGCAGGCCGCCGACTACACCGCGGGCGTCGCCCGCGAGGGCGACTACGTCATCACGCTCGGCTGCGGCAACGTCTACCTGATCATTCCGCAGGTGCTCGAAGCACTCTCGCGCACCGCGCCGGTCGGCGCCGCGGGCTGACCCATGCGCCGGCCCGCCCCGCTGCCCGCGCGTGCACCCGACGACCGCGCCGCCACCGCCGACGTCGATGAGGCGTGGGAAGAGCAGGAACGGGATGCCGTCGCACCGGCGCCGCGCGACCCACCGGCGCCGCGCGACGCACCGGCGGCCGCGGGCGAGGCCGAGGCGGCGCACGATGAGCGCGCGGGCGGGCCGGAGGACCCGGCATCCCCCGTTCCCACTCGCTTGCGCGACGTGTGGCGTGCGGCCCGCGCCCGTCGCCGCGCGCTGCGTCGCGAGGTGCGGCGCTTCACGGTGCGATCGCGACGGCGGCGACTGCTGTGGACCGTGGGGGCGGCTGCGGTCGTGCTGCTCGTCGTCGGCAGCGTCGGTGCGGCCTACAGCCCCCTGTTCGCCGTGCAGCGGGTGACGGTCGTGGGTACCTCGACCCTGCCGGCCGCACAGGTCGAGGACGCCCTGTGGCAGCAGATCGGTACCCCGCTGCCGCTGATCGACGCGAGCGCGATCAAGGCGGCGCTCGTGGCGTTCCCGCTGGTGGAGTCCTACACGCTCGAGGCGCGTCCGCCGCACGAGCTCGTGGTGCGGATCGTCGAGCGCACGCCGATCGGCGTCATCGACACCGCGGCCGGGTGGACGCTCGTGGATGCGGCGGGTGTCGTCCTCGAGACGACCCCGACGGCGCCGGAGGGCCCCCCGGTGCTCGAGATCGACGGCGGGACGGATTCGGATGCGTTCGAATCGGCGGGTCTGGTGCTGCGGGCGCTGCCCGACGCGATCCGCGCGCAGGTGACACGCGTGTCGGCGTCGACTCGCGACGACGTCACGCTCACCCTCGGCGCCACGGGCACGCAGGTGGTATGGGGATCGGTCGACGGCACGCCGCAGAAGGCGCTCGTACTGGAGCGCGCGATGCAGACGCGGCCGCCGGAGACGGCCAGCCTCTACGACGTCTCGTCGCCCGCCGCGATCGTCATCCGCTGACCCGGCGCCGATCTGCGCGCGGATGGCGCGACACGCCCACGCGCTTGCGGGTCGTGGCGCGGGCGCGACCTACCTTGTGAATACGGAAATGCATACCGGGCATTTCTTTATACCTCTACTTGAGGTTGAAGGTTTAGACCAGGGTAAAACCAGGTTCGGGGACACGGAGGCCGGCATGAGCCAGAACCAGAACTACCTCGCCGTCATCAAGGTGGTCGGCGTGGGCGGCGGCGGCGTCAACGCCGTCAACCGCATGATCGAGCTCGGCCTGCGCGGGGTCGAGTTCATCGCGATCAACACCGATGCGCAGGCGCTGCTGATGAGCGACGCCGACGTCAAGCTCGACGTCGGCCGAGAGATCACGCGGGGTCTCGGCGCGGGCGCCGACCCCGAGGTGGGCCGACGCGCGGCGGAGGACCACGCCGAGGAGATCGAGGAGGCCCTGCGCGGCGCCGACATGGTCTTCGTCACGGCGGGCGAGGGCGGTGGCACCGGCACCGGCGGTGCACCGGTCGTCGCGAAGATCGCCAAGTCGATCGGCGCGCTGACGATCGGTGTGGTCACCAAGCCCTTCTCGTTCGAGGGTCGTCGACGCCAGACGCAGGCCGAGACCGGCGTCGGACGCCTCAAAGAAGAGGTCGACACCCTCATCGTGGTGCCGAACGACCGTCTGCTCGAGATCAGCGACCGCGGCATCTCGATGATCGAGGCGTTCGCGACGGCCGACCAGGTCCTGCTCGCCGGTGTTCAGGGCATCACCGACCTGATCACGACGCCCGGCCTGATCAACCTCGACTTCGCCGACGTCAAGTCGGTCATGCAGGGCGCGGGCTCGGCCCTCATGGGGATCGGGTCGGCCCGCGGCGCCGACCGGGCGATCAAGGCGGCCGAGCTGGCCGTCGAATCGCCTCTGCTCGAGGCCTCGATCGAGGGTGCGCACGGCGTGCTGCTGTCGATCCAGGGCGGATCGAACCTCGGCATCTTCGAGATCAACGACGCCGCGCAGCTGGTGAAGGAGGCCGCGCACCCCGAGGCCAACATCATCTTCGGCACGGTCATCGATGACACCCTCGGTGACGAGGTGCGTGTCACGGTCATCGCCGCGGGATTCGACGGCGGCGAGCCGACGCCCAAGATCGAGCCGGTCGTGGCGCAGCGTCAGGCGCCCGCCCTGCCCTCGATCGATGCGCCCGCCGCGGAGGCCACCCGGGCACCCGAGCCCAAGGCACCCGTGCGCGAGTCGGTCGCCGTCGGCTCGGCGAGCGGCCCGATCGTGCCCGAGTCGACCGGTTTCGAGTCGGCCTTCGGCGATGACGACCTCGACATCCCGGACTTCCTCAAGTAGTCCGAGACATACCCTGCGGACGGGCTCGGCGACACGCGCGCCGGGCCCGTCCGTGCGAGATTCCACCCCCGAGGAGCGCGACAGGTGACCACGCCTCCGCTCGCCGAGCGTCTGTCGGCGATCGATCTGCGCATCGCCGATGCGGCCCGCCGCGCCGGTCGAGACCCCGCCGCGATCACGCGCATCGTCGTGACCAAGTTCCATCCCGCCTCCCTCGTCCGCGAGCTGCACGGACTGGGCGTGCGCGATGTCGGCGAGAACAGGCAGCAGGAGCTCACCGCCAAACGTGCGGAACTCGACGGGCGCGAGTTTGCCGCCCTGCGCTGGCATTTCATCGGACAGGCGCAGACCAACAAGGCGCGGCCCATCCGGCAGGCGGCCGACGTGGTCCATTCCGTCGACCGGGCTCGCCTGGCCGACGCTCTGGATGCGGCGGAGGCCGAGGGGGAGCCGCCGCTGGACGTCCTGCTCCAGATCGGTCTGAGCGAGGCCGAGGGGCGCGGTGGAGTACCCGCGGCCGAGGCCGAGGCTCTCGCCGAGCACGTGAGGGGATGCCGCGGCCTGCGCCTGCGCGGCGTCATGGCCGTGGCGCCGCTCGACGAAGAGCCCGCACGCGCCTTCGAACGCCTGGCCGGCGTCGCCGAGAGCGTGCGCCGGATCGCCCCCGATGCCACCTGGATCTCAGCCGGAATGACCGGCGATTTCGAGGCGGCGATCGAGATGGGCGCGACACACCTGCGGATCGGTTCCGCAATCACCGGCATCCGCCCCACCCGCGGATAGCCTCGAATAAGACGAGCAACACGGAGGATGCGATGTCGAACCCGCTCAAGAAGACCATGGTGTACCTCGGCCTCGCCGACGAAGAAGACGTCGTCGACGAACCGCAGGCGCAGCCGCAGCCGCAGCGTCAGCGCGTGCAGCCGGTCGAGGCGACCGCGACGGTCACCCCGATCCGCAAGCCCGCTGCCGTGCGCCAGCCCGCCGTGGGCGGCCTCACCGAGATTCTCACGGTGCACCCCAAGCAGTACCGCGACGCCCAGGTGATCGCCGAGAACTTCCGCGAGGGCGTGCCGGTCATCATCAATCTGTCGCAGATGTCGGACGCCGATGCGCGTCGGCTCATCGACTTCGCCAGCGGACTCTCGCTGGGCCTGTTCGGACGCATCGAGCGGGTGACGAGCAAGGTCTTCCTGCTCTCTCCCGAGCACGTGGCGGTCTCGGGCGACGGCGCGATCGCGCACGCCGATCCGGAAGCCGCGCCCTTCTCGCAGCCGTAGTCTGTAAGAGTGCAACTGCTGGGCCTGATCGCGTCGATCCTCAACGCCCTCCTCCTCCTTTACGTCTTCGTCCTGCTCGCGCGGCTCGTACTCGAGTACATCCCCGTGTTCAATCGCGAGTGGCGGCCGAAGGGCGCGGGGCTGGTGGCGGCCGAGGTCGTCTACACCGTCACCGATCCGCCGATCCGATTCTTCCGGCGACTCATTCCGCCGCTGAGGATCGGGCCGGTCGCGATCGATCTCGCTTTCACGATCACGATGATCCTGTGCTTCGTCCTGCTCGGGATCACGCGCTCGATCGCCGCGACGGCGTGATCCGGGCCGCGGCACCGGGCGGAGCCCCGGCGCCTCGCCTGGCGAAAACCCCTGGACTATGCTGATGTAGTTCGCGCCCCACCGGGCGCCCGATGGACCACGAGAGATGAAGAGGACGGATCCCATGGCTCTGACCCCCGATGACGTCGTCACGAAGCAGTTCCAGCACGTCCGCTTCAAAGAGGGCTTCGACCCCGAAGAAGTGGACGACTTCCTCGACGAGATCGTCGTCGAGTGGCGCAAGACGATCGCCGAGAACGAGGAGCTGAAGGCCAAGCTCGCCGCGTACGAGTCTGGTGAGAAGCCCGAGGCCGCGGCCCCGGCGCCCGTCGCCGAGGCTCCCGCCCCGGTCGAGGAGGCTCCGGCCCCCGCCGCCTCCGGCGGTGCTCCCGCCGCCACGAGCGCCGGCATCATCGAGCTGGCTCAGCGCCTGCACGACGAGCACGTCGCCGAGGGCATCTCGCAGCGCGACAAGCTCGTCTCCGAGGCTCAGGCCACCGCTTCGCGCATCGTCGCCGAGGCCGAGGCCAAGCAGCGTGAAGAGACGGCGCGCCTCGAGAAGGAGCGTCAGGTGCTCGAGGGCCGCATCACCGAGCTGCGCACGTTCGAGCGCGACTATCGGGCGCAGCTGCGCAGCTACATCGAGGGTCAGCTGCGCGATCTCGAGGCGAGCGGTTCGAACTCGGGTGCCACGCCCGTGTCGGCCATCGGTCTCTAGGCTTTGGCCTCCCGCAGCCCCGCACCCGAGCGGATCGCAGGGCGGCGACCTCCTCTGCATCGGTCGGCGGCCGGCGCCCTCATCGCGATCCTCGCGGTGGGGGTGCTGGCCGCCGATCAGTTGACCAAGCAGCTCGCCCTGGCGCACCTCGAGCCGGGCGAGCCCGTGCAGATCCTCGGCGACGTGCTGATCTTCGTGCTGGTGTTCAACCCCGGCGCGGCCTTCTCGCTCGGCGAGGAGGTCACCTGGATCTTCACCATCGCCCTCGCGGCCGTCGCCCTGGCGATCATCTGGCTCATGTTCACGCGCGTGCGTTCGCGCCTGTGGGCGCTGACGCTCGGTCTGCTGCTCGGCGGCGTTCTCGGTAATCTTGCGGACCGGCTCTTCCGTGATCCCGGATTTCCCGTGGGGCATGTCGTCGACTTCCTCTCGACACCCTGGATGATGCCCGCGATCTACAACATCGCCGACATCTTCATCGTGCTCGACATGATCGCGATCGCGCTGCTGGTCCTGCTCGGCATCCATATGGACGGCACCCGCGACCGACGCGCCTCCGACGGCGAGAGCGTGGATGCGGCGACCGGCACCGCCCCCGCGCCGGATTCCCGCGAGGTCTGAGAGTGCCCTCACGACGGCTGCCCGTACCGGACGGGCTCGACGGCGAGCGTATGGACGCCGCGCTCGCCAAGATGCTGGGATTCTCGCGGACCTTCGCGGCCGAGGTCGTCGCGAGCGGCGGCGTCACGCTCGATGGACGGGCGGTGGGCAAGTCCGACCGCGTCGGTGCCGGCTCGTGGCTCGACGTCGACTGGCAGGCCAAGGAGGAGCCGCGCATCGTTCCGGTCGCGGTGCCGGAGCTGGGCATCGTGTACGACGATGACGAGATCGTCGTCGTCGACAAACCGGCAGGCGTCGCCGCGCATCCCTCCGTGGGCTGGGAAGGACCGACGGTCCTGGGTGCCCTGGCCGCCGCCGGCTTCCGCATCGCGACGACCGGCGCGCCCGAGCGGCAGGGCGTCGTCCATCGCCTGGATGTCGGCACGAGCGGCCTGATGGCGGTCGCCAAGACCGAGGGCGCCTACACCGCGCTCAAGCGAGCCTTCAAGGAGCGCGAGGTCGAGAAGATCTATCACGCGGTCGTGCAGGGGCACCCCGACCCGCTCTCGGGGACGATCGATGCCCCCATCGGGCGGCACCCCACGCACTCCTGGAAGTTCGCGGTCACGCCCACGGGCAAGGATTCGGTCACCCACTACGAGACCATCGAGGCGTTCCCCGGCGCCTCCCTGCTCGAGATCCATCTCGAGACCGGGCGCACTCATCAGATCCGTGTGCATATGGCCGCGCACCGGCATCCCTGCGTCGGCGACCCCCTCTACGGGGCGGACCCGACGATCTCGACGCGTCTGGGGCTCACCCGCCAGTGGCTGCACGCGAAGGTGCTGGCCTTCGCGCATCCCGCCACGGGACAGTGGTCCGTGTTCGGGAGCGAGTACCCCGCCGATCTCGCCCGTGCGCTGGAGATTCTGCGGGGCGATTGACGCTCAGCCGGCCGTGTCGAAGACGGTCGGCGCGGGTGCGGCGGCGGCGAGGCGGATCGCGCGTCGTTTGCCCTCGGATGCTGTCGCCACAGCCTCGGTGACGGGCATCCATCGCAGGGCCGTCAGCTCGCCGTCCGCGGGCCAGGCCTCGCCCGACACCCACCGGCACGCGAACGCGATGTCGAGGTAGTCGACCTGGTCGCCGTTGACATGGGTGATCCGCGGCACCTGATGCACTGACAGCATCCGCTCGACCACGACCTCGACACCGGCCTCTTCGAGGGACTCGCGACGGGCGGTGTCGGCGGGCTCCTCGCCGGGATCGACGATGCCCGAGATCGGGGCCCAGGCTCCGGTGTCGCTGCGCCGACCCATCAGCACCTCGACGCCGTCCTCCGCGGCGCCGGCTGCCCGCAGGATGACGGCGGTGACACCCACCAGCGGGATCGGCGTGTGTCCGATGTGTCGACGCAGCTCGAGGACGAAGTCGGGAGTCGGCATGCGGCAACCCTAGCTTCGACGCGTGATCGGCCGACGCGAACCCCCGCGACCCGCGGGCACGATGTCGGCGGCCCCACGTAGTCTTTATCCGTGGCCGCCGACTCCTTCGTTCATCTGCATGTCCACAGCGAGTACTCGATGCTCGACGGCGCCGCGCGCATCGGCCCGCTCGTCCAGGAGGCGGCCCGTCAGGGCATGCCGGCGATCGCCGTCACCGACCACGGCAACACGTTCGGCGCGTTCGAGTTCTACAAGGCGGCCAAGGACGCGGGCATCAAGCCGATCGTCGGCATCGAGGCGTACGTCACGCCCGGCACGCACCGCAGCGACAAGGCCCGCGTGCGCTGGGGCGGCCCCGACCAGAGCGACGACGACGTGTCGGGCTCGGGCGCCTACACACACATGACCCTGCTGTCGCAGTCGACCGAGGGCATGCACAATCTCTTCCGGCTGTCCTCGCGCTCCAGCCTCGAGGGCTACTACTTCAAGCCGCGCATGGACCGCGAGCTGCTGCAGACCTACTCCAAGGGTCTGATCGCGACGACGGGTTGCCCGTCGGGCGAGGTGCAGACGCGCCTGCGCCTCGGCCAGTACGACGCGGCCCGCGCCGCCGCGGCCGAGTTCCAGGACCTGTTCGGCAAAGAGAACTACTTCGCCGAGATCATGGATCATGGGCTCAGCATCGAGCGCCGCGTGATGAGCGACCTGCTGCGCATCTCGAAAGACCTCAGCATCCCGCTGCTGGCCACGAACGATCTGCACTACACACATCAGCACGACTCGACCAGCCACGCCGCCCTGCTCTGCGTCCAGTCCGGCTCGACCCTCGACGATCCGAAGCGGTTCAAGTTCGACGGCGACGGCTACTACGTCAAGACGCCGGCCGAGATGCGTCAGATCTTCCGCGATCACCCCGAGGCCTGCGACAACACGCTGCTCGTCGCCGAGCGGTGCGAGGTCGAGTTCAACACGAGCGCCAACTTCATGCCGCGCTATCCGGTGCCGGACGGCGAGACCGAGCAGTCCTGGTTCGTCAAAGAGGTCGAGAAGGGGCTGCAGTACCGCTATCCCGGCGGCATCCCCGCCGAGGTGCGCGCACAGGCCGAGTACGAGACCGACGTCATCGTGCAGATGGGCTTTCCCGGATACTTCCTCGTCGTGGCGGACTTCATCAACTGGGCGAAGAACAACGGCATCCGCGTGGGCCCGGGGCGCGGCTCGGGCGCGGGCTCGATGGCGGCGTACGCGATGCGCATCACCGATCTCGACCCCCTTCAGCACGGCCTCATCTTCGAGCGCTTCCTCAACCCCGACCGCGTCTCGATGCCCGACTTCGACGTCGACTTCGACGACCGGCGCCGCGGCGAGGTCATCCAGTACGTCACCGAGAAGTACGGCGACGACCGTGTGGC
>NZ_QFPF01000065.1 GCF_003248605.1 Microbacterium sp. | reverse complement strand
ATGCAGCCGGGCGAGCTGTAGCCGGGAGGCCGCAGCCACAGCCGCGGAGCAGCTGCCGCACGGGGCCGCAGCCGCAGGGCCGCCGCTCTTAGGCGGCGGGGGTGGGCGTCGGCGGGTGCAGCGCCTGCTGCACGAGCTGCTGGATGAACGCGAAGTCCGGCTCCTCCGGGTCGACGCCACCCTCGGGCGTGAGCTCGATCGTGGTGATCGGCAGCTCGCGCGTCTTGAGAGCCAGCTCGGCGAAGTAGGGCAGCATCGACTGCGGCAGATCGGTCTCGACGATGTTCTGACCGGCGGCCGCGACGTCCTGGAACCGGGTCAGCACGTTGGCGGGCGTGAACTGGCGCAGAATCGCCTCCTGCAGCTCGCGCTGGCGCTTCATGCGGTCCCAGTCGCTCGTGGTGTACCGCGACCGCGCGTACCACTGCGCCGTGTCGCCGTCCATCACCTGCGTGCCGGGCTCGATCCACCCGATCGCCCAGTCCTCGGCGGGCTGACCCGGGTAGCTCGGGCCGCCGCCCTCGGGCAGGCGCTGCTCGACGGTGATCTCCACGCCCCCGAGCGCGTCGATCATCGTGGCGAAGCCATTCATGTCGACAAGCACGAAGTACGGGATGTCGATCCCGAGCAGACCGGCTGCGGCATCCTTCACCGCCTCGATACCGGGCTCCGAGCCCGTGGCGGCGGCGTCGGGGTACAGCGCCTCGCCATCGCGCAGCACGTTCACCTCGGTGAAGATCTCGTTCATCGCGCAGTGCGCGGTGCTGCACTCCGCTCCCCCGTACCCGTTCGGGAACAGGTCGTTCATCGGCCCCTCGGAGAAGGGCACTCCGACCATGTCGCGCGGAATGCCGGTGATCGTCGCAGCACCCGTGTCGGCGTTGATCGACACGACCGAGATGCTGTCGGGCCGCATCGAGTCGCGACCCTCGCCGCTGTCGGCCCCCAGCAGAAGGATGTTGTAGTACCCGTCCGAGGGCGGAACACTCGGTCCACCGACGCCGAAGATCGATCCGATGGTGTCGCGAGCGGTGCCCACCACCGTCGAGGCGTAGGCCGCGCCGCCCGAGAAGACCAACAGCAGCGCCGTCGCCGCCGCCGTCACCGCGATCCGCGCCCCGGGACGCAGGCGCACGAGCCGGACGAGTCGCAGGGTGTCGACCGTGAGCACGACCCACAGGGCGGCGTAGACGATCAGCACCGCCTGCACGATGAGCAGGGCGAACGGGTTGGTCACGATCGTGAACACGACGCTGCGCCACACCAGCGCCGCGACGGCCGCGAGGAGGACGAGGGTCCACATGGTCAGCGTCGCGACGAGGCCGAGGCGGCCGAGACGTCGGCCGCCCGCGAGCACCTGCGCGGAGCCCGGCACGAGCACGTTCATGCCGACCAGCCACCACGCCCTCCGGCGCATCGCATCGGGCGAGCGCGAGTCCGGGTAGCGCAGCGGCAGCTGGTTGACGACGGGCGGTGCAGAGTATGCGGCGCGCGGGCGCGCGGTGGCGGATGCTGTCGTCACAGCGCGTCCTTCAGCCGCCGGTTCTTCTCCTCGACCTGCGCCTCCAGCTCGCGCGCATAGGCCTCGAGGCGGTCGGCGATCGCGGGGTCGCCAGAACCGAGGATGCGCGCCGCGAGCAGGCCGGCGTTCTTCGCCCCGCCGATCGAGACGGTCGCGACGGGGATCCCCGCGGGCATCTGCACGATCGACAGCAACGAGTCCATGCCGTCGAGGGTCGCGAGCGGCACCGGCACGCCGATGACGGGCAGGGGCGTGATCGAGGCGAGCATGCCGGGCAGGTGGGCGGCTCCCCCGGCCCCCGCGATGATCACCCGCAGACCACGCGCACGGGCCTCACGCCCGTAGCGGTGCAGCTTGTCGGGGGTGCGGTGGGCCGAGACGACCTCGACCTCGTGGGGGATCAGGAAGTCCGACAGCGCCTGCGAGGCGTCGCTCATGACGCGCCAGTCGGAGTCGGAGCCCATGACGACGCCGACCAGGGGCGCGTCGGACGAATGCAGCGGCCGGGTCACCGGTCCAGGGTAGGGCCCGGAGCTTGGGGAAAGCCGGTGCGGCGCGCGACTCAGGCGAAGTGGGCGGCGACGGCGCGCGCGTCGTAGCAGACGTCGTCGAGGTCGACACCCGTCGCCGTGACGTGCCCGACCTTGCGCCCGGGCCTCGGGTCCTTGCCGTAGGTGTGCACCTTGACGCCGGTGTGCGCGGCGAGCGCGGCCGGCATGCGCTGCGCAAGTCCCCCCTCGGCGGGCCCGCCGAGGATGTTGACCATCACAGCCCAGGGCTGACGTGTCGCAGTCGCGCCCAGGGGCAGATCGAGCACCGCCCGAAGGTGCTGCTCGAACTGGCTCGTGATCGACCCGTCCTGCGACCAGTGGCCGCTGTTGTGCGGGCGCATGGCCAACTCGTTGACGAGCACGCGGTCATCGTCGGTCTCGAACAGCTCGACCGCCAGCATCCCGGTCACGCCCAGACCCTCGGCGATGCCCTCGCCGATCTCGCGGGCGACCTCGGCCAGGCGCGCCGCCGCGTGCGGCGCGGGCGCGATGACCTCGGCGCACACGCCGTCACGCTGCACGGTCTCGACCACCGGGTAGGCGAGCATCTCACCCGACGGGGTGCGCGCGATCTGCTGCGCGAGCTCGCGACGGAACGACACCAGCTCTTCGACCAGCAGGTCACCGCCGCGGGCGTCCTCAGCGAGGGTGGCGAACCAGTCGGCCGCCTCCTCGGCGTGCGAGATGACGCGCACACCCTTGCCGTCGTACCCGCCGCGCGGGGTCTTCACGACGGCACGGCCGCCGTGGTCGTCGAGAAAGCCCTGCAGTTGCGCAACGTCCGACACGGCCGCCCAGTCGGGCTGCGGGATGCCGAGCTCGGCCAGGCGCGAGCGCATGACGAGCTTGTCCTGCGCGTACTGCAGCGCGTCGGGACCGGGATGCACGGCGACACCGGCCTCGATGAGGGCGCGAAGAACGGGCTGCGGCACGTGTTCGTGGTCGAAGGTGATGACGTCCACGTCTCTCGCGAAGGCGAGCACGGTGTCGGCGTCGCGATAATCGCCGACCGCCGATGCGGCGATGGCCGCCGACATCCCCTCGCCCTCGGCGAGCACACGGATGTCGATTCCGAGCTCGACCGCCGGCGCGATCATCATGCGGGCCAGCTGCCCGCCCCCGATCACTCCCACGCGCAACGACATGGTGCTCCCTTCGCCGTCATCCATCTTGGCATCCGTGCGACGCCCGCACGGGCCGTGTTCTAGAGGCTTGGTGCCGGTGGGCGCGGCGGGATCATGCCCTCGGGCAGGGAGCTCGTGCCCTGCGCATCGCGATGAGCCAGGATCTGGCTGACCTCAACCTGGTCGCCGAGGACCTCCTGCACCAGGACGACATCGGGGATGTCGTGCAGCCGCAGCGGCTGGTCGATGCCGTTGGTCAGGGTGATGGTGCCCGCGCCCCAGAGCCGCTGGAGGGGGCCGCGGCGCACGGCGATCGAGTAGCCGCGGGCGTGCGTGTACTCCCGGGCCTCGCGCGCGAACACGCCTGAACGCGCGATGACCCGGCGCGTCGTGATCGTGTAGATGCGGCTCGCCCAGCGGATCCAGGGCACGACCACGAGCAGCAGCACGACCAGTCCGGCGGCGCTCCATAGCATCCAGTCCTCGAACGGCGCGGGAAGGTTGCCGGTGAACCAGCCCGTCGCACCCGCCACGGCGATCAGGACGAGACCGCTCCAGCCCAGGCGCCGCGCGGAGCCGCGCGTGCGGGCGACGAGCCGCTCCGGCGCGGCGACGCCCGGCGGCGGCGCCGCGAGGCGGTTGCCGTAGGCGGTCGGCTGGGTCATGCGCCCATTCTGCCGCGCGGGGGATGCCGTACGGGGCATCCCACGCGGGCGGGCTCAGCCGCCGAAGGGGCGCACGTGCACGACGTCGCCGGCGACGACGGATGCCTCGCCCGTCGCCGAGCGCACCACCAGCTCGCCCGTGGGCCCGAGCCGCACCGCCTCGCCGACGAGTTCGCCGTCGCCGGGCAGCAGCACCCGCACACTCTGACCGAGGGTCGCGCAGAGGGCCTCGATCTCGCCGTGGACACCGGCGCGCGCGGCGTCCCCCCGTTCGCCGACGAGGGCCGAGCAGAGCTCGTCGAGCGCACGCAGATAGTCATCGAGCATCTCGTCGACGCGGCAGAGCGCGCCCAGGGCCGCGAACGAGGTGGCGGTGGAGACCGGCAGGGTGGCGGCATCCATCGTCGTGTTCACCCCGGCGCCCACGACGACGAGCCCGTCGACGCCGGCCACGGTCTCGGCGAGGATGCCGCAGATCTTGCGCCCGTCGACGAGCACGTCGTTGGGCCACTTCACCCGCACCGAGTGCGCCGCACCCAGCTGCGCGGCGACCGCGCGCGCCATCGCCGCGCCGGCCAGCAGGGGGATCCAGCCGCGCGACGCGGCGGGCAGCGCGCGCACGTCGACGACGGTCGACGCGGCGATCGCGGTGCCCGCCGGAGCGATCCAGTCGCGGCCGAGGCGGCCACGACCCGCCACCTGCTCGTCGGTGACCCAGAGCGAGAGGTGCGGCCACGCGGCCGCGTCGGCGGTGAGCGCGGCGACGAGGTCGGTGTTGGTCGACCCCGTCCGGGCGACGATCTGCAGGCGGGGCGCGCGGCGTGCGGTGCGCGCGAGATCCTCGGCGGCCAGGGTCATGGCCCCCACCCTACGCGCGGGCGCGGTGCGCTGTCCCGGGTGCGGGCCCGGGCCGCGGCGCTGTCCCAGGCGCGGTCCCGGGCCGCGGCGCTGTCCCGCGCGCGGCGCCGCACGAGGACTTCGGCCCCGCACGAGGACTTTCGGCGCGCGCGAGCCCTCGCGCGGCGCGGATCTCCTCCTCTCGCGCGCTGTCCCGGGTGCTGTCCCGGGCTCGGTCCCGGGCTCGGTCCCGGGCCGCGTCGCTGTCCCGCTCGCGGTCCCGGGCCGCGGGGCTGTCCCGCGCGCGGCGCCGCACGAGGACTTCGGCCCCGCGCGAGGACTTTCAGCGCGCGCGAGCCCTCGCGCGGCGCGGATCTCCTCCCCTCGCGCGCAATCTCCTCCCGTCGCGCGCGACGCGGCTCCTCCCCACCCGAGCTCTCGCCGCCGCACGCCCCAGATGCGACCGTGCAGGCGCATGCTTTGCACGCCACTCACGACGATGGGCGGATGTCGCTCCCCGCATTCCTCAGAGCCCGAGGCGGCTGGGCCCACCGCGTACACGCCGCCGACGCGGGTTGGACGCGCCATCGCATCGCGAAGGAGGTGGCGAGCGGGTCCGTCGCCGTGACCGCGCGGTTCTGGCTGCACCTGCCGTCGCTTGCGCCCGACCTGGTGCGCGCGATGCGTCTGGGCGGCCGCGTGACATGCGTTTCGGCTCTGCAGACGCTCGGCCTGTGGGTTCCGCATCGCGCGTCCGGGCAGCACCTCGCCGTCCACCCGCACAGCGGGCGCTCGGCGCCCGGCACAATTCTGCACCGACATGTGGGTCCCGTGACGGCTCCGCCACACTCGCTGATCGATCCGGTCGAGAACGTCCTCGCCCGCGTCGCGACCTGCCTGGCTCGTGCCGACGCGCGCGCGATCTGGGATTCGGCACTCAACCGCACGGTCGTCACGGCCGCGCATCTGCGCGCGGTCGCGTGGACCTCGAGCGTGGCCCGAGAGCTGGCGATGACAGCATCCGGAGCCCCCGATTCGGGACTCGAAAGCCTTACGATCCATCGGCTGGCGCTGCGCGGAGTCGTCGCGCTGCCGCAGGTGTCGATCCTCGGCCACCCCGTCGACCTGCTGATCGGGCGCAGCCTCGTCGTGCAGCTCGACGGCCTCGCCTTCCATCAGGCGGCAGATCGACGGCGCGACAATGCCCACGACCGGGCCCTGCGCCTCGCCGGATACACCGTGCTGCGCTATGACTACGTCGAGATACACGAGGAGTGGCCGCGGGTCGAGGCCGAGATCATGCGGGCGATGGCGCAGCGGTTGCACCTCGCCAGATGAGGACTGCAGCGCGACACGAGGTGTCCTTGCCCCGAAAAGTCCTCGCGCGGCGCCGAACTCCTCGCGTGGCGCGGCAGCAGCGCCCGGCGCGGCGGCAGGGCGCGGCGCGGCAGCAGCGCCCGGCGCGGCGGTGGTAGCCGCCCGGCGCGGAGGACTCGCGCGCGGCGCGGATCGACAGCGATGGATGCTGCGACTTGTGCACGTCCTCCAACCACGCGGCGCGGGGGGCCACGGATAGAGTGAAACGCGTGACTGACCAGCCCGACCTGTCCACCGCCGGCAAGATCGCGGATCTGCGCGCCCGCTACGACGAGGCCGTCGTCGCCGCCGAGCGCACGGCACGCGAGAAGCAGCACGCGAAGGGCAAGCTGACCGCCCGCGAACGGATCGACCTGCTCGTCGACAAGGGCAGCTTCGTCGAGATCGACGAGTACGTCCGCCACCGAACGACCGCCTTCGGGATGGATCGCTCGCGTCCCTACGGCGACTCCGTCGTCACCGGCACCGGCACGATCCACGGCCGCACCGTGGCCGTCTACGCGCAGGACTTCTCCACGTTCGGAGGCTCGCTCGGCGAGGTCGCGGGTGACAAGATCATCAAGATCATGGAGTTCGCCCTGCGCGGCGGCATGCCGGTGATCGGCATCCTCGACTCGGGAGGCGCCCGCATCCAGGAGGGGGTGGTCGCCCTCGGCAAGTACGGCGAGATCTTCCGCCTCAACACGGCCGCATCCGGTGTGATCCCGCAGATCTCGCTCATCATGGGCCCGGCCGCCGGCGGCGCGGTCTACTCCCCCGCCCTGACCGACTTCGTCGTGATGGTCGACAAGACCAGCCAGATGTTCGTCACCGGCCCCGACGTCATCAAGACCGTCACCGGCGAGGACGTCGGCATGGACGAGCTCGGCGGCGCGCACACCCACAACACCCGGTCGGGCGTGGCGCACTACCTCGCCGAGGACGAAGACGACGCGATCGACTACGTCCGCACCCTGCTCGGCTTCCTCCCCGACAACAACATGGCCGAGCTGCCCGCCTACGAGAGCGGCTTCGAGTTCGAGACGACCGACTCCGATCGTGTGCTCAACACGGTCATCCCCGACTCCCCCAACCAGCCCTATGACATCCACCAGGTCATCAGCCGGCTCGTCGACGACGGCGATTTCATCGAGGTGCAGCCGCTGTTCGCGCCCAACATCGTCATCGGCTTCGGCCGCATCGAGGGCCGCTCGGTGGGCATCATCGCCAACCAGCCCTCGCAGATGGCGGGCACGCTCAACATCGACGCCGGCGAGAAGGCGAGCCGCTTCGTGCGGTTCTGCGACGCGTTCTCCATCCCGATCCTGACGCTCGTCGACGTGCCGGGATACCTGCCCGGCACCGACCAGGAATGGACGGGTGTCATCCGGCGCGGCGCGAAGCTGCTCTACGCCTACGCCGAGGCCACCGTGCCGCTCGTGACCGTGATCCTGCGCAAGGCCTACGGCGGCGCCTACATCGTCATGGGCTCCAAGCAGCTGGGCGCCGACGTCAACCTCGCCTGGCCGACCGCCGAGATCGCCGTGATGGGCGGGCAGGGCGCCGTCAACATCCTCTACCGGGGCGAGATCAAGCGCGCCGAAGAGGCGGGCGAGGATGTCGCGGCCGTACGCACGCGTCTCGCCAACGAATACACCTACAACGTCGCATCGCCCTTCCTCGCAGCCGAGCGCGGGGAGCTGGACGGGATCATCGAGCCCGCGGCCACCCGCGTCGCCGTGGCCAAGGCCCTGCGGGCGCTGCGCAACAAGCGCGCGAGCCTGCCGCCCAAGAAGCACGGGAACATCCCGCTGTGAGCACTCCCGAGCACGGCGAGCGCGTCTCGGTGGACGTGCTGCGCGGCACACCGACCGAGGAGGAGCTCGCGGCGCTCATGGCGGTCGTCTCCGAAGCGTACGCGGGCGAGAGCGATGCCGCGGTCGCGGACGATCGGCCGGAGCGCTCGGCGTGGGCCCGCAGCGCACGGGGACTGCGCGCCCCGCTCGACCGCGGCGCCGTGTGGGGTCGCTTCGGGGGCTGAGGCTGCCGCATCCCGCCGTCGTCGCTGTCCCCCGAAGTACCTACAGACGGCCGCGGACGCCCCGTCGCATACTGGTATGGCGTGACACACTCATGCGTCAGGCCGCGCCACCCGTTCCGGGTCAGCGGCCATCCGCGGGAAGGTTTTCGGGTAACCGACCCGCTCACGGGGAGGGGCCAGGCTGCATCGCCGCCCCTCCCCGTTCTCACGTCCGCGGCGGCGCGCGTCAGCGACCCGGATGCCGGATCTCGCGCCAGAGGTCGACGGATTCCTCGCCGGTGTCCTCGACGACGAAGCGTCCGACGACCGTGACCGCCACCCGTTCGTCGGGCGAGGTGCGGATGATGATGCGGTTGGACGTCGAGCCGTTGAGCGCCTCGGCGAGCTCGGCCCGGATGATGGCGACATTGGCCTCGGGGATGCCCTCGAGTCCGCCCTCGTCGAAGACGCTGACCTGAGCACCGCGGCGCCGCGCGGCATCGATCGCCGCGCGCACGTCGTCGTCGAGCAGTCGCGGTCCGCGCAGCTCGTCGCGCAGTCTCGCCTCGGCGATGCCCGCCTCGCGGCGCTCCTCATCGGTCAGCGCGCCGTGCATGGCGATGACGCGCGCGAGGATGGGCCCACCGACGGCGAGCGCCCGCTGCAGCTGCACGCGCCGCTCGCGCTCGCGACCCTCCTGGGCCGCCTCCCACGCCGAGGTGACAGACTGCAGCTCGACCAGCTGATCCGCGTCGCGCTCGGCGCGGTCGATGAGCACGACCAGCAGATGTGCGATGCCGACCCACACGATCGAGCCCACGAGCCCCTGGCCGAAAGCCTCGAGCGGGCCGAGCCACACCATCGCGCCGACCGAGAGGAGAGCGGTGCCGATCCACGCGAGCCAGGTGCGCCGACGCACCATGACGACGACCGCGAGGGCGCCGAGCCCGCCGACGTACCACGTGCCGTAGGTGGCGGTGCGGGTGGTCGGATCGGCGACGGCGAGACCCGTCATCGTGGGGATGGTCGCGGCGACGACGAGCATGGATGCTGCAGCCCACGTCGGCATGGGTTCGCTCTGACGCTCACCTGTGGACCCCTGCGGAGGCACCGCGAAGATGCAGATCAGCGTGGCCGCGATGTACAGGGCGAGGGCGGCGATGAGCAGCCACGGCATGGTGGGCGGCGTCGTCCACAGGATGCCGCGCGCTGCCTGATAGGCCGCGAACGCGAGGGCGAGAGCGGAGAGGACGGCGCGGACGGTCATCTCAGGCCTCCTCCCACCGCAGGGTGACGGTCGTGCCGCGCGGGCCCGAGTCGATCGTCGCCGTGCCGTCGATCGCGGCGATGCGCGCGAGGATCGATGCGCTGATGCCCAGCCGGTCATCGGGAACCGCGTCGATGTCGAAGCCCGGGCCCGCATCACTCACGACGACCACGACCGCGGCCGCCGCGGCAGGCACTCCGTCGGGTCGGCCGACCCGCGCCTGAAGCCCGACGGCGTCGGCGTGCTGGACGGCGTTCGCGGCGGCCTGCGTCGCCGCGCGGATCATCGCCGCCGCCACCGACGCCGGGATGCGATGCGCCTCGGGTCCGTCATCGGCGATTCCCGGGGGTGTCTGCACGTCGACCTCGAGCCGCACACCCAGGTCTGCCATGGCCGCGCGGATTCCGCGCGCGAGGCCCTTCAGCGACATCGGCTTGAGCTCGATGCCGCCCGTGGGCGTGCTCGTGTCGGCGAGCCCCTCGAGCGCCTCGCGCGCCATCGAGACGGCGAGCGAGCGAGCCCGCGGGCTGTCGGCCCGCTCGGCGGCGATCAGGGCGGCGAGCACGCTGTCGTGCATGAGCGCCGAGACGGCCACGCGCTCCTCCTGCGCGGCCTGCGCCTCGGCCGCCTGGGCATAGCCCGAGACGGCGACCTGGCGCTCGCTGTCAACCCCCGACGCCATGCGTCGGAAGATCGTCGCGAGGGTCAGCAGCAACGAGCCCAGGATGAGCGAGTACGGCACCTCGAAGACCATCGACATCCAGAAGGCCGGCTCGAATCCCCCCTGGGCGAGGCGCACGACGCCGTAGAGCAGAGGCGTCCCGATCGTCCAGGCCAACTGCAGCGGCAGCGGAAACGCGATCACCGCCGCCATCGTGGCCACGTTGATGAGGAACCAGGGCCACGGCTCCGGAGTCGCGGTGGGCGTCGAGCCGGCGGTCAGAACCGGCCAGAGCGCCAGCAGGAGGATGAAGACGATCGCGAAGACGCCGGTGGCGACGCGCGCGGTGGTGCGGAAGAAGCACAGCACGCACATCGCCACGAGGGATCCGAAGATGACCACGAGCAGAGGGATCTCCCACTGCTCCTGCACCCCGGCGCTGTTGCTGAGCGCGATCAGGAATGCCTGGATCCCGAGGACGAAACAACCGACGCCCGCCGCGATCGCCGTGATGCGCTCGATGCGTCGGCGGGTGAACGTGCCCTGCGATGCGGCGACGAAGCGCCCCTGCGGGATGTGCCCCCACGCGCGGTCGAGATGGACCGCCGGCTGAGGCTCAGCCGACACCGGGTCCGTCTTCCGACGGCTGGGCGACGATTCCGTCCTCCATGGCGCGGCGCAGCAGGTCGACCTTGGTCGGCGCGGGACGCCCGACCTCGACGTACTTGACCCGCACGCGCGTGATGTTCTCTTTGGCGGTGGAGTAGGCCACGCCCAGCCGGTCGGCGACGACCTTCAGCGGCAGGCCCGCGGCATACAGGCGCAGCACCTCGCGCTCTCGCGCCGACAGCTGGGCGTCGGCGAAGGCCCGGTCACCGTCGACGGCACTGGCCCATTCGACGTTGTCGAGGCTCTCGCCCCGCGAGACCACCCGGATGGCGGCCATGACATCGCCGATGGGGTGGCTCTTGCTGACGACACCGGCGGCGCCCGCGAGCAGCGCCTCGCGCACGGCGGCGGGGCGGTCGGCGACGGAGTGGATGATGACGCTCGATCCGTCACCCACGAGGCGGGTGACGTTGCCGGTCACGGTCGTGCCATCGCCCAGGGTCAGATCGAGCACGACGACGTCCGCCGGGGCGGAGCGGGAGGTGTACCGCCAGTCGAGATACGCGCCGACCGTTGCTCCCGAGAAGACGAGATCGTGACCCTCGGTGCGGCTCGCGGCTTCGAGCCCGAGACGCACCGATTCGTGATCATCGATCAGCGCGACCCTCGTCATGTCACCAGACTAGCGATGAGCACCCTGTTTTCAGGGATTCCGCCCGCCTACGCGGCGCGTTCGAGCACGGCGACGGCCTCGAGATGATGCGAGTTCGGAAACAGGTCGAACGCGCGCAGCCCCGTGAGCGTGTAGCCGGCGGCGGCGAAGAGTCCGACATCCCGGGCCAGTGCCACCGGGTCGCACGCGACGTAGACGATCGAGCGGGGGCGCATCCGCCCGAGCGCGCCGACCACGCCCGCACCGGCACCCGCTCGCGGCGGGTCGAGCACGACGGTGGCGCCCGCCCAGCGCGCGCGCTCGACGGCGGTGGCCTCCGACAGCAGCTGCGCGAGGTAACGGTCCACCCTGGCCGTGACGGCGCGGAATCCCACCCACTCCGCGAGGTTCTCGCCGGCGTGGGCGGTCGCATCGGGCGCGGACTCGACCGACGTGATCCGCGTCGACGGGCCGCCGTACGCCCCGATCACCGCGGCGAAGAGTCCCACGCCGCCGTACAGGTCGAGGTTCGCGGCCGCGGGATCGAACTCCAGGGCCCCGAGGGCGGTCGCGACCGCCTCCGACAGTGTGTCGGCGGCGAGGCGGTGCACCTGCCAGAACCCGCCGGCGTCGACGCGGAACTCGCGGCCCGCGGCGCGCTCGACCAGCACCTCGCGCGCCTGCGTCGGCTCGGCGGGCGCCGCCGGGCGAGCCGGGCGTCGACGCCGATCGCCGCCTCGCCCCCGCGGAGCCGCACCGGATCGCGCTGGCTGCTTGGGGCGCGGGATCACCCGCACGCGCCCGTCGGCCGGCAGCACGAGATCGACGCGCCCGGCCGGCATCCCCGCCAGCGAGAGCGCGGCCTCGGCGAGCACAGGGTGCGCGAGCGGGTGGGAGGCGACGGGCACGACGCGGTGGCTGCGCGCCCCGAAGGGACCGATCGCGCCCGCCTCGTCCACGTGCAGGCTCAGCCGGGTGCGCCAGCCCGTGCCGTCCTCGCTCTCGGCGTCGCCCGCCGGCTCGACGGTCGCCTGAAGGGTCAGACCCGCGAACCGCCGCAGCGCGTCGGAGAGCACCTCCGCCTTCAACGCGCGCTGGCGAGCGAGGGCGATGTGACCGAAGTCCGCGCCACCCGGCCGCTGCTCGGGCGCGAGCGAGATGTCGGCCTCGGGCCAGACATGGGGGCGGCGATCGGGCGATGCGTCCTGAACCTCGAGAGTCTCGGCGCGCCAGAACGACTTCTTCGCTGCGGCGTCTCCGGCGTCCTCGACGCGCACGTGCACCCGCTCACCCGGGATCGCGTCGGGGACGAACACGACACGGCCCTCGTGACGGGCGACGAACACCCCGCCGTGCGCAACGCCGGTGACGTCCAGATCGAGGGTCACCGCGCGGTCTCGGGCCACAGCATCCATTTCTCGAGCATTCCACACGACGCCGATCGCTACCGTAGGGCGTATGCGTCTCTGCCTTGCCTCGACATCGCCCGCGCGACGGATGCTGCTGCGCCAGGCCGGAATCGAGCCCCTCATCATGCCCCCCGAGGTCGATGAGGAGGCCGTGATCGCCGCGGTCGAGAACGCCGAGGGACGGGTGCTGCCGCCGGACGAGCACGTGCTGCTGCTGGCTCGCCGCAAGGCCGCGGATGTCGCCGCCCGACTCACTCTGGAGGATCCGGGCTTCGACGGACTCGTCGTCGGGGGCGACTCGATGTTCGAGCTCGACGGAGCGGTGCTCGGCAAACCGCACACGGCGGAGAAGGCGATCGCGCGCTGGGCTGCGATGCGTGGACGCACGGGTGTGCTGCACTCGGGGCACTCGGTGTTCCGCATCGTGCCGGGTGCCGAGGCGCGCGAGGCGCACGCCGTGGCGGCGGCGAGCGTGACGTTCGCCGACGACATCACCGACGCCGAGGTGCACGCATACGTCGCGACGGGCGAGCCGCTGCACGTGGCCGGCGCCTTCACCGTCGACAGCCTCGGCGGCCCGTTCATCGCGCGGGTCGAGGGCGATCCCTCGACCGTCGTGGGGATGTCGCTGTCGACGACCCGCCGCCTCGTGCGCGAACTCGGCGTGGAGTGGACCTCGCTCTGGGCAACCTTGTAGGCGCTCGCCGACGTTTTTTGCGCGTTCTTGTCGAGAGTCGTCAAATCGAGCCGCGTGCGCGTCGGTAGGCTGGCAACCATGCCCGAAATCGGCAAGGTCCTCATCGCCAACCGCGGCGAGATCGCCGTCCGCATCATCCGTGCCACCCGCGACAGCGGTATCGGCTCGGTCGCCGTCTACGCCGACCAGGACAGAGATGCGCTGCACGCGCGACTCGCCGACGAGGCGTACGCGCTCGATGGGTCGACGAGCGCCGACACCTATCTCTCGATCGAGAAGATCCTCTCGGTGGCACGGCGCTCCGGTGCCGACGCGATCCACCCGGGCTATGGCTTCCTCGCCGAGAACGCCGCGTTCGCGCGCGCGGTGATCGACGCGGGCCTCGTCTGGATCGGCCCTTCGCCCTCGGCGATCGACGCGCTCGGAGACAAGGTCACGGCGCGTCACGTCGCCGAGAAGGTGGGCGCCCCGCTCGCCCCCGGAACGCCGGGCCCCGTGGATTCCGCCGACGAGGTCGTCGCCTTCGCGCGCGAGTTCGGCCTGCCGATCGCGATCAAGGCCGCCTACGGCGGCGGCGGCCGCGGCCTGAAGGTCGCCAGGACGGTCGAGGAGATCCCCGAGCTGTTCGAGTCCGCCACCCGCGAGGCGGTCACCGCCTTCGGCCGCGGCGAGTGCTTC
>NZ_QFPF01000064.1 GCF_003248605.1 Microbacterium sp. | reverse complement strand
ATCCACACGCGCGTCACGACGTCGCGGAAGGCGACGACATCCTCGAGCGCCACCGGCTCGGCGAGCCCGTAGGCGGTCGACGTCTCGATCGTGTCGCAGATGTGCAGGTAGTGCGCCCAGGTCTCGGCGAAGTCCTCGTACGGGTGCATCGTCGCGTAGGCGCTGATGAATGAGCCCGGCCATCCGGCCGGCGCACCGTCGGCGTAGTGCCGGTTCACCGCCTCTTCGTAGTCGGCGCGCTCGTCGCCGAAGAGCGCGCGGGCGCGATCCAGGATGCTGCCACCCGCCGCCTCGACGAGCCGCCACTGGATGTAGTGGCCGATCTCGTGACGGAAGTGCCCGAGCATCGTCCGGTAGGGCTCGTCGAGTCGCACCCGCACCCGTTCGCGATACGCGTCGTCGCCCTCGGCGAGGTTGATGGTGATGACGCCCTGGTCGTGACCGGTGACGACGTCCTCGTGCGTGTCCGAGAGCAGATCGAAGCACAGGCCGGTCGTCGGATTCGTGCGGCGCGACTCGATCTCGAAGCCCAGCCGGTCGAGGTCGACGATCAGGCGGCGCTTGGCGCGCTCGGCGATCTGGAAGCTGCGCATGCCGCGCGCGTCGGCGTCGTTCGGGCGGGTGCGGGTGAGGTCGCAGCTGACGCACTGCCCGCCCGGCGTCGCGGCGAGCCAGGTGCATCCCGACAGGCCGAGGTTGCGGCAGATGTGCCAGGTCGCACCGTCGGCGTCGGTGTACCGACCGGCCACGATCGGCACGATGTCGACCTCGGTGCGCGAGAAGGCGAGGTCGGAGCCGCACGAGACGCACACCGAGTTCTCGAAGTGCAGCGGGTTGGCGCACACGCGGCAGCGGAAGGCTCTCATGCCGTCATGCTGTCACGCCCCACGCGCGGCGAGGGCGGGGTTGACGCGGCCACGGTGGAACCCGGCGGCGGCGACCACGGAGTGCGGGCGGTGGGGGCGGACGCGGTGGCGGCTAGGCTCGCGGCATGGAGGAATGGGTCGGCGAGGCCGCGGAACAGCTCGAGCGCATCACGCGCGACCCGATGGCGGATGCCGCGCACGGCGCGATCCGCGTCGTGTCGGTCTCCGCGCCCACGGGGCACGCCCGGTATCAGGAGCTCACGGTGCAGGCGCAGGTGTCGGCCCTCGGCATCGAGGAGAAGACCCAGCCCCTCGTGGTCGTGCTCGACACCCGTCGCCTCCCTCCCGTCGGCGCGGTGCTGCCGGCACGCATCTCGCGCACCCACGAGGGCATGATCGAGGTCGACTGGGAGTCGCTCGCCCGCTGAGCCCGGCATCGGGCGGCCCGGCCGCTCAGCGAACATCGAGGTGCGTGCGGTGGGGTGGGTCGATGGGTAGGCGCAGGTCCGGTGCGGCACGCACCAACGTCGGCATCGCGGTGGCCCTCGTGGCCGCCGGGGCGCTGGCGCTCGGCACGGCCGAGATCGTGTCGTCGACCCGGAGCTCGGCGGCGTCGTGCGTCGCGGGCGAGGGGGCGGCAGCATCCATCGCCGGGTACCGGGGCGTGCAGCTCGAGAACGCCGCCGCGATCATGGATGCCGCCACCGCTGTCGGCTTCGGCGCCGATGCGCAGGTGCTCGGTGTGATGGCGGCGATGGGGGAGTCGGGTCTGCGCAACATCGACTACGGCGACTGGGAGACCTCGGGCGTGCGCAATCCCGACGGCTCGCGCACGACCTCGATCGGGCTGTTCCAGCAGCAGGAGGGCTGGGGTTCGGTCGATGAGCGGATGGATCCGTCGCGCTCGGCGACCCTCTTCTTCGCGCGTCTCGCCGAGGTCGAGGGGTGGCAGGACATGAAGCCCACGCGGGCGATCCACGCGGTGCAGATCAACGCCGACCCCCACCACTACGCGCGCTGGGAGCGATCCGCGCGCGCCGTCGTCGAGGGCCTGTCGCCGGGCGGCTGCGGGGCGCGCTGATCCCGCGGCCAGGCCGCCGCCGCCGACCCGCGGCCGGGCCCACGACCGCGACCCGGGTCAGCGCGAGGACACGCGTGTCGGCGCGGTGGCGCCCGTCGCGAGCGGCGACATCAGTGCCCGAGCCCGGGCGCGCACGTGCCGCACCTCGGCCCGCGCGCCGGTGAGGGCCGCGGTGAGTTCGTACGGGGAGCGCGAAGCGGCCGACTCGATCGCGGCGGCGACCGCGACAGCATCCATGCCGGTGGCCTCGACCGACACCTCGTGCACGCCGACCCACGCGAAGTGCGCGCGCACCTTGCCGCTCGGCCCGGCGACCAGCTCGAGCGGGATCGCCCCGCAGGAGGCCGCGAGGATCAGCACGTGAAGACGGTCGGAGAGCACGACAGTCGCGCGCTCGTAGAGGCTCAGCAGTCGGCGCTCCTGCACGAGATCGGGCACGGATCCCCAGCCGAACGCCTCCGCATCCAGGGCCGCGGCGAGCTCGTCGGCGCGCGCCTCGTCTCCGCGCACCTGGGCGCTCACGACGATCCGCAGGCCGCGGGACCCGGCGAAGGACCGCACGCCCGCGAGCCATGCGTCGGGCGGGAAGGCGCGGGCGCCGCGCAGGCTGATCACGAGGGTGTCGCGAGCCGCCCCCGAGGGGCCGGGCTCGCCGGTGGGGATCGCGTCGCGCGCGAACGCGATGTCGGGGCTGCGCACCGCGCCGGGGACGAGCTCGAACGACGCCTGTTCGCGCATGGGCGAGAAGTCGGCCAGTCGTGCCGACATCCGATACACCCAGAGCGAGGGTGCGCTGATGCGGGCGAGCGCGCGCGGCGCGTAGACGATCGTGCCGCGTCGGGCCTTGACGGCGAGACCGAGCGCCAGGAAGACGAGCTCGCGCACGACGTGGCGCGACTCGAGCTGCACCTCGCCGGGCTCGAACAGCAGCACCGGCCGGGGCGTGGTCAGCAGCGCGCGGATCCACGCCTGGGCGCCGGGGCGCCGCCGGTACACGGGGCCCAGCGGCGCCGCACCGATCTGGTCGATCCAGGCGTCGGGCGCGCGTCCGACGTAGGTGTGCACCGGGCCGATGCCGTGCACCCACTCGAGCGTCTCGCGCCGGATGATCGCGTCGCCGATGTTGGGGTAGTCGCCCGTCATCGCCGCGAAGACCGTGCGCTCGCCGGGCTCGGCGGGCCGGCTCTCGCCCGTCACGCCGGCGCGGGATGCTGTCGCCTCGGTGGACGCGGGCTCGCCCGTTGCCGCGCCCGGCGACGCGTCGGCCGCGGCAGTGACCGGGGGAGCCGCGTTCGCGCGGTGTTCGCGGTCGAAGGTGCGCGCCGCGCGGAAGACGAAGACGAGCGAGAGGGCGTAGGCGAGCGCCCACGCGATCGAGAAGCTCAGCACGACGACGCCGATGTCGCCGGTGAGCGCGGCGGCGACGAGCCCCGTCGTCCAGGTGAGAGCTGCCCGCGTGAACTGCAACGCGAACAGGCGGCGCTCGCGGCCGAGCATCACGAAGAGGAAGTCGGTCGGCGAGACGGCGACCTGCAGCGTGGCGGGGATCGCGAGCATCGCGATCAGGACGCCGGCCGGCGCCCACTCCTCGCCGAGGACGGGACCGGCCAGCAGCGGGCCGCCGATCGCGAGCGCCGCGCCGATGAGGACGCCGAGCGCGAGGAATGCGCGCACGTGGGAGCCGAGGGACGCCGTCAGGCTCGGGCGCTGCTCGCGGATGATGCGGCTGAAGCTCAACTGCGTGACCTGGGCGAGGGCCTGGCCCGCGAGCGATATCGGCGTCGACGCGATGCGCTGGGCGACGCCCACCTGTCCGGCCGCGGCCGGTCCGACGGTCGCGCCCGCGATCACGGTGAGTCCCTGGATCGTGAGCCCCGACATCGCCCCCGCACCGATCGTGGGCAGAGCCCGGGCGAGTGTGTAGGGGGTGTCGCGGGCCGGTTCGAGCTCGGGGTCCGCGGTCTCGGCCGAACCGTCGGACCGGGCCGCGGCATCCATGGATCGTTCGCCCGTCGCGGGCTCTTTGACCAGGCGCGAGGCGGCGATGCCGATGAGTCGGCCCGCGAGCAGGGCGACGGGCAGCAGCGTGACATCGCCCCCCGAGAGGGCGAACACCGCCTGCAGAGACGCCCCCGCGACGCCGCCGACGAGGTTGCGCACCGCGAGGGCGCGCCGCGCGCCCTGCCGCACGAGGCGCGCGCCGTCGAGCAGCGGCAGCCCGAGCGCGGGCACGAGCAGGCCCGTCATGATCAGGATGCCCGACACGTCGGTGAGGCCCGAGAGGTGATCGATGACGCCCACGGCGATCAGCAGGAGGCTGAGCCCGAGCGCCACCGCGGTGCCGAGCCGCAGGCGCCGGCGAACCAGCTCGGCCGCGTGCGTGGTCGGCACGATGTACTCGAGACGCAGCGTCGCGAGCGGCAGAAGGATGAACGCGATCGCGAAGGCGAACTGGTACACGCCGAACTCGGCCGGCGGGTAGACCCGCGTGAGCACGGGCAGCACGGCGACGAGGGCGAGTTGGCCGACGACCTGACTGCCGATCAATGCGAGGGGCGCGCGTGCGCGTCCCGGTCGAAATTTCCCCACGGTAGCTCCCCAGCTTGCGCGTCGGGGAGCGCCATCGATCCCGCCTGGATGTCCATGCTGACACGGGCATGCATCGGGCGGCAGGGTATTGACGTGAGAGTTCTCTCACGCTACGGCAGGGTTCGCCTCATCCGGCGGGGCGCCGTTGCGTCCGGAGCGTCGCGGGGGACGGTCGCGACACGTCGGGCGGATGCTGTCCGCCGTGACGTGCCGCGACCGGTCGGACCCGCGATCGGCGCGGATCCGTGTCAGTTGCAGGTGATGGTCACGCCGCTGGAGACCTCGTGCGTGCCGGGGCCGTACTCCGAGCACAGGCGCGCGTACTCTTCGGCGGCACCGATCGCGAGGCCGATGAGGGCGATGCCGACGATGATCCCGATGATCATCAGGATCACGCTGATGATGATCGCCGCGAGCGCCCAGCCGTTCTTGGCACCGGCCTTGCGGCTCTGCACGAGCGCGATGATGCCGAGGATCAGGGCGACGAGCTGCACGAAGAACGACAGGATGAAGGCGACGATGCCGAGCGTCTTGCCGGGCACGGGTGCTCCCGGGGCGGGCGAGGACGTGCCGTAGGCGGGCGGCGGGGCCGCACCGTACGCCGGCGGTTGGTTCGGAGCGGGGTAGCCGGCGGGGTTCTGGTTCGGGGGTGTGCTGCCCGGGGGCGGCGGTGTGGTGTCGGACATGTGCGGGTTCCCTCCCTGATCGCGCGGCACTGATGCGCGCGCAGAGCCGACGTTAGCGAGCGCGCGGGGCGCGACACAACGGGGCGCGCGGGCGCGGGCCTCAGCCCGCGACGACCCGCAGCACGCGCGCGACCTCGTCGACCGCGGGGACGAGCTGCGCCGCCGCGAGGGCATAGGTGCGCTCCGATCGCCGGAAGGGGTCGATCACGTCGTCGTCGGCCGGGTCGTGCGGGGGCTCGACGGCGGAACGCAGGCTCGCGACATGGGCGACCGCGCGTCGCGCCCGCTCGGCGGGATCGGACGCGTCGCCGATCGCGGCGGCCAGGTCGGCGGCGCTCGCGTGGACCGACAGCCGGGCGAACTCCCGCACCGTGAAGGTCGAGCGCAGCCGCGCCGGCGCGAGCTCGACGATCGCCCGGCGGTGTTCGCGCGCCATGGCGAGGATCAGGTCGGGGGAGCGCAGCATCCCCTCGGTCAGTCGCCGCCCGCGGTGGGCCTGCGCCTCGGCGGGCGGGGCGCCGTGGGCGACGGCGAGGGATCCGGCCTCGGCGGGCATCGGATAGTCGATCAGGGCCCGCGTGCCGGCGCTGTGCACCTGGATGCTGCCGCCTGTGCGCGCGCGCAGCACCAGTTCGGCGAGGGGTGAACGGGCGACGTTGCCGGTGCACACCGTGAGTACCTCGAGCATGGGCGGGGCCTCCCGGTAGGTTGGCATCGTGCCCCCCGAGTCTAACGACGCTCCAGGCGGCGCCCCGGCCGCGGGCGCAGCCCCTGCCGCGGGTCCCGTCTCCGCCGCGGACACCGTCGACACCCGCGCGACGCGGGCGGCCGCACGCGCCGCCTCCGCGCCCGCGGGCGCAGCGCCCCTCTCGAGGGCCGGCTCCGACCGTCGTCCCGTCGCTCCGCGCTCGTGGACCGCCGGCGGATCGACTGTGCAGGACTGGGGCTACGACCTGCTCGGCTGGGCGATGATCTCCTTCGCCGCCGGCATACTGCTCTCGGCCGGCATCCCGTCGGTCGTGCCCGGCGCGACCGGCGTGCTGATCGCGGGCATCGCCCTCTGGCTCGGCATGGCCGTGCCCGTGGCGTTCGCCTTCGCGCGGTCGCGGCCGCGGGGGCTGCTGCGCTTCCGCCCGGTCGACCTGCTGTACGGCGTCGTGCTGGGCGGCGTCCTGCGCCTCGCGCAGGGCTGGTTCGAACAGGCCGCGGCCGGAGGCCCCGTGCCCTTCCCCTCCTACCCCACGATCGACGGGCAGCTGTCGTCGTCGTGGTGGTTCGCCGACGCGCTCGCGCCCGTCGTCATCTCGCCGGTGATCGAGGAGTTCTTCTTCCGCGGCGTGCTGCTCGTCGTCATCTATACGGTCGTGCGCCGCGCGCTGGGCGCGCGGGTCGCGGCGTTCGTTGCGGTCGTCGTGACGACCGGTGTCTTCGTCGCCGCACACACGCTCAACGGCGCGCTCGGCTGGGACGACGTCGTCAGCTACGCCCTCGTCGGCATCGTGTGCGGGATGCTGGTGCTCCTCACCCGGCGCATCTGGGGCGCCGTGCTCGTGCACATCGTCTTCAACGCGACCTGGGTGGCGCTCGCGACGGCGGGCACGCTCCTCTCCTGAGCCCGCATTGCCGCCCTGCCCTTGTCGGGGTGTCCCACTTTCCGTCGGTTCCGGTGCCGCTGGGCGACAGATTTCGGGACATGCCGAATGAGTGCGGCGCGGCATCCGCCCTGCCCTTGTCGGGGTGTCCCACTTTCCGTCGGTTCCGGTGCCGCTGGGCGACAGATTTCGGGACAGCTTCAGGGGAGTGCGGCACCCGTTTTGCACGGCCGCTGACCCCGCGCGCCGCCCCGCGCAGGCGTAGCGTCGAAACCGACAAAGGGGTTCATCATGAACGAACGCATCATCGTCGGAATCACGGATGCCCAGGCCTCGCGTCGCGCACTGGACTGGGCCACGCGGCGGGCCGCTGATCGGCACCAGAGCCTGCTGCTCGTCTCCATCGTCGGGGGCGCGGTCGGTGCCGTGGGCGAGGGACGAGTGGTGGATGCCGCCCTCGAGCGCACCCAGGAGATGCTCGATCGCGAGGCCGCTCGCATCGCCGAGTTCCGCATCCCCGTCGAGACCCGCATCGGCCGCGGCGATCCGGTCGAGCAGCTGATCCGCGCGGCGGAGAACTCGGCGCTGCTCGTCATCGGCAGCGATTACCGCGGCCACGGGCTCGGTCCTGTGCGCGGTCATCGCGGTATCCGCATCGTCGCGGGCGCCCACTGCCCCGTCGTCGTGGTGCCCGACATCGACGTGTCGGAGCGCCGCGGTGTGATCGTGGGTGTCGACGGCTCCGAGATCTCCGAGGCCGCGATCGCCTTCGCCGCCGCCGAGGCCGATCGCCGCGGCGAGAGTCTCACGGCGATCGGCACGTGGTCGCCGCTGGCCGTCCCGATGGGGGGACTCGCGTACCCCGACGACTACGTCGAGAACATGCAGAAGCTCACCGCCGAGAACCTCGGCATCTCGGTCGCAGGGCTGCGCCAGGACTATCCCGACCTGCACATCGAACAGGTCGTCGAGTCGGGGCTGCCCGGCGCGATCCTCTCGCGCCACGGCGCCACCGCGAGCCTCGTCGTCGTGGGCAGCCACGGGCGCGGCGCGTTCCGCCGGTTCCTGCTCGGCTCGGTGAGCGAAGAGGTGCTCGCCAAGCTCACGACGGTCACGGCCGTCGTGAGGTGACACGCACGACGGGGATGCTGTGGCCCGCATGGCCCGCGGGGGCGCGGGGATTTGGGTCACAGCATCCCTTCGGGGTAGTCTTTCCCTTTGGTGCCTGCGTCCTGCTGACCGGGTACCGCGAACGTGAGCCCTCCACCGGCCCGTTGCCCCGGCATCCGCCGTCGACAACAGCCCCGGAGCGGGATTCACGAACCTCTCCGTTCGATCAAGAAAGCAGCACTACTGTGACGCGCACCTACACCCCCAAGGCTGGCGAAGCCCAGCGCGAGTGGCTCATCATCGACGCGACCGACGTCGTGCTCGGCCGCCTCGCAAGCCACGCCGCCGTCCTGCTCCGCGGCAAGCACAAGGCCACCTTCTCCAACCACATGGACATGGGCGACTTCGTGATCATCATCAACGCCGAGAAGGTGGCGCTGACGGGTCAGAAGCTGCAGAAGAAGATGGCCTACCGCCACTCGGGCTACCCGGGCGGCCTCAAGTCCGTCTCGTACGAGGAGCTTCTCGAGAAGAACCCCGTGCGCGCCGTCGAGAAGGCCGTGCGCGGCATGCTCCCGAAGAACAGCCTGGGCGCGCAGCAGCTGCGCAAGCTCAAGGTCTACCGCGGCGCCGAGCACCCCCACGGTGCGCAGCAGCCCACCACGTACACCCTCGACCAGGTCGCCCAGTAAGCGCCGCCGACTTTCCAGGACTTAAGGACACACTCGTGGCGAAGATCTCCGACTCCATCGAAACCCCTCAGAACTACTCGACCGAGACGCCCGCCGAGCAGGCCCAGGCCGTCGCCGAGCGCCCCGTGCTCTCGGTCCCCGGTGCGGCCGTCGGCCGCCGCAAGCAGGCCATCGCCCGCGTGCGCCTCGTTCCCGGCTCGGGCACCATCACGGTGAACGGCCGCACGCTCGAGGACTACTTCCCCAACAAGCTGCACCAGCAGCTCATCAACGACCCCTTCACGGTCCTCAACCTCACCGGCGCGTACGACGTCATCGCACGCATCTCGGGTGGTGGCCCCTCGGGCCAGGCCGGTGCGCTGCGCCTGGGCATCGCCCGCGCGCTCAACGAGATCGACGCCGAGCACAACCGCCCGACGCTGAAGAAGGCCGGCTTCCTCTCGCGCGACGCGCGCGTGAAGGAGCGCAAGAAGGCCGGTCTCAAGAAGGCCCGCAAGGCTCCCCAGTACTCGAAGCGTTGATCCCCGGTTCTTCCGGGATCACCGTTCACGGGTAGGGATCCGATGCCGCTCTTCGGCACGGACGGCGTGCGGGGGCTGGCCAACGGCCCCCTCACCGCCGACCTCGCTCTCACTCTGGCCCAGGCGACCGCCGTCGTCCTGGGCCAGGGTCGTACCGCCGACGCGCGCCGCGCCGCGGGCAAACGCCTCACGGCCGTCGTCGCCCGCGATCCGCGCGTATCGGGGGAGTTCCTCACGGCCGCCGTCGCGGCGGGCCTGGCATCGTCGGGCGTCGACGTGCTCGAGGCGGGCGTGCTGCCCACGCCCGCGCTCGCCTTCCTCGTCGGCGACCGCGATGCCGATTTCGGTGTGATGGTCTCGGCATCCCACAATCCGGCCCCCGACAACGGCATCAAGATCTTCGCGCGCGGCGGTGTCAAGCTGCCCGACGAGGTCGAGCAGCGCATCGAAGCCGCCATGACCGCCCCCAAGCTGCAGCCGACGGGCGAGAAGGTCGGGCGCATCATCCGCTTCTCCGACGCCGAGGACCGCTACGTCGTGCATCTGCTCGGCTCGCTCGATGTGCGCCTCGACGGGCTGCGGGTCGTGCTCGACTGCGCGCACGGCGCCGCCGCGGGCGTCTCGCCCGAGACGTTCCGGGATGTCGGAGCCGAGGTCATCGTGATCGGCGCCGATCCCGATGGGCTCAACATCAACGACGGCGTGGGTTCGACCCACCTCGATGAGCTCGCGCGCGCGGTCATCGCGCACGGCGCCGACATCGGCATCGCCCACGACGGCGACGCCGACCGCTGCCTCGCCGTGGACGCTGCCGGTCGGGTCGTCGACGGCGATCAGATCATGGCGATCCTCGCCGTCTCGATGCGCGAGCGCGGCCTGCTCGCCAACAACACGCTCGTGGCGACCGTCATGAGCAACCTCGGTCTGCATCGTGCGATGTCGGCCCACGGCATCCGCGTGCTGCAGACCGCGGTCGGCGACCGGTACGTGCTCGAGGAGATGAACGCGGGCGGTCACTCGCTCGGCGGCGAGCAGTCCGGCCACGTGATCATGAGCGAGTATGCGACGACGGGTGACGGCATCCTGACCGGACTGCATCTGGCGGCCGAGATGGCGCGCACGGGTCGCAGCCTCGCCGAGCTCGCATCGATCATGACGGTGTATCCGCAGGTGCTCGTCAACGTCAAGGACGTCGACCGCACGCGCGCCTCCACCGACGAGGGCGTGGCCGTCGCGGTGGCGGCGGTCAAGGCCGAGCTCGGTGACTCGGGGCGCGTCCTGCTGCGCCCGTCCGGGACCGAGCCGCTCGTGCGCGTGATGGTGGAGGCGGCATCCGAAGACGATGCCCACCGACACGCCGACGCGCTCGCGACTGTCGTGCGGGAGCGCCTCGCTCTCTAGCGTTGCGCCGCGTGCCCGCCGCATGCCCGCCGCGGGTCGGTCGCTCCGTCACCTGGCGCGTGGGGGTGTCCCACTTTCTGTCGCCAAGCGCCGCTCAAGGCGACAGAAATTGGGACATGCCCGGCGGGCTGAGCGACGTCGGCCCGGGCTGCCTCGGGGGTGTCCCACTTTCTGTCGCCAAGCGCCGCTCAAGGCGACAGATATTGGGACATGCCCGGCGGGCTGAGCGACGTCGGCCCGGGCTGCCTCGGGGGTGTCCCACTTTCTGTCGCCAAGCGCCGCCCGAGGCGACAGATATTGGGACATGCCCGGCGGGGCGGAGGATGCTGTGGGTCGGCGCTACGCCAGGGGCACAGAGGTGGCGCCGGGGCCGGCCGCGGGATGCCGCGGTCCGCGCGCCGCGGCGACCGGCATGATCGCCGCGAGTCGGGTGCCCCCGCCGGGTTGCGTGCCGAGGTAGACGCGCCCACCGGCCAGCTCGATGCGCGTGCGCAGCTTGCCGAGCGAACGCAGATCGGCGGGCAGACGCACGCCGATACCGCGGTCGGCGACGATCATCCGCACACGCGAGTTCTCGAGGCTCAGCGACACCTCGATCTGCTGCGCGTAGCCGTGCCGCAGCGCGTTCGAGATGCCCTCGTCGGCCAGCCGCATCAGCAGGAGGCGTTTCTCGAGGCCGAGGGGGCCGTTGCCGGTGCCCTCGGTGGCGCTGATGGCGGCATCCATCCGCAGCGTCACCTCGATGGGTGCGGGAACCCGCGCGACCAGCGCCCGGAGCGCGGGCACGAGGCCGTTGCCGATCTCGCGCGGATAGATCGCCGCCTCGAGGCCGCGCCTGCCCGCGCGACGCAGGGCGTCGAGCTCGTCGAGCACCGACGCGAGGCGCACGCGATCGGAGGCGTCGGCGCGCGCCGCCAGATCCTCCAGATCGGCGCGGATCGCCTCGATGCGACCGCGCTCGCTCGATCGCAGCGCATCGGCCTCGACCTGACGGTCGCGCAGCTCGGCCCGCTGCATCCGCAGCAGGGCGTCGGCCGCGATCGCCGCCGGCAGGATCGTGCGCCGCTCCGCCGCGCGCAGGCGCTGTTGCGAGCGGGTCACCGACAGAGCGAAAGCGAAGATCAGGCTGATCATGATCGACGCCATCGCGGCGTCGATGAGCACCGAACCCCACTGCTCCTGGCTGTAGATGCCGGTGCTCAGCTGCATGATGGCCCGCACGCCACCCACCGTGGCGCCCGCGGCGGCGACGAGCCACAGGGATGCCGGGGGCCGGTGCTGCTCGATGCGCAGCCGTTCGGCGAGCAGCACGGAGACGACCACAACGGCCAGGTTGATCAGCACGCGGCGGCCGACGTCCATCAGCGGCGCGGCATCGATCCCGCGCATCGTCTCGGACTGCACACCCAGCACGAGCACCGCCTGCAGGCTCGCCGAGATCGCAAGTGCCGCCCCGAGGATCGCGACGATACGCATCATCGTGCGGGAGTCGTGCTCACGATCGCGGGGGGTCGGAGCGGGTCCGGTCACCGGCGCACGGTCCGCCGCGGGCGGGTCGCCGGGGCGCCCCGAATGCGGCTCGGACACCGGGCGACGGGCGCGACCGGGGCCGTAAGCGGGAGACACGATCGCACCTCCTGGGCACCGCGGGACAACATGGAACTCTCGTCGGCGCTCCCCAGCCACCGCCAATAGCATAACCCGGGGGCTGGTCGGCGCTGTTCGCAGGGTATTTTCAGGCGGTCAGCCCCAGCTGAGCGACTCGATGTAGCGCAGCAGCACACCCTCCCGCAGCGCCCACGGACTCACCTCGAGCTCGTCGACATCCATCGCCCTCATCGCCTCGTGCAGCACGACGGCGCCCGCGACGATCTGGAACGTCCGGTCGGCCGTGATCCCGGGCAGCTCCTGACGGGCGGATGCCGGCAGCCGGGCCAGTCGCGGAATCCACGAGCCGAGCGCGGCGCGGGGCAGCAGCATCCGCGGGCTGCCCGACCAGCCCGAGACGGGATAGCCCGCGAGCTTGGCGAGGGAGCGGATGGCCTTGGAGGAGCCGACGACGTGTTCGGGACGCGGCTGGTCGCCGAACGCGCCCGCGACCGCCGCGAGCTCCGCGCGCGCGTGGCGGCGCAGGGCCTCGACGGCGTCCTCGCCGGGCGGGTCCTCCGGGAGGAACTGGATCGTCATGCGTCCCGCCCCGAGCGGCACGGAGGTCGCGACATCGGGCAGCTCGTCGGCACCGGAGGCGATCTCGAGCGAGCCGCCGCCGATGTCGAACAGCAGGATCTGCCCCGCCGACCAGCCGAACCAGCGCCGCACCGCGAGAAACGTGAAGCGGGCCTCGGTCTCGCCGCCGAGCACCTGCAGCGGCTGCCCGAGCGCGGCCTCGATGCGGGCGATCACTTCGGCGCCGTTGAGTGCCTCGCGCACCGCCGAGGTGGCGGTGGCCAGCAACTCCTCAACCTTCTCGGCCGCGGCGACCTCGCGCGCGGTGGTCACGGCCTGCTCGAGGGCGCGGACGCCCTCCTCGGTGATCGCACCCTCGGGGGTGAGGTAGCGCATGAGGCGCAGCACGGTGCGTTGGCTGGTGGTCGCCAGCGGCCGCCCGCCCGGTCTCGCGTCGGCGACGAGCAGGTGGACGGTGTTCGAGCCGATGTCGAGGACTCCCAGGCGCACCCGCCTCAGCGTAGTGGGGCGCACCCCTCCGCGGGCCCCGCCCGGCGCCCCCGCTAGCATGGCCGGGTGCCCGCCGACGACACCGTGCCGAGTCCCTATCGCGAGATCGCGCGCAGCGAGTGGGCCCGGCTCGCCGCCGATATGGACCAGCCGCTCACCGAGCCCGAGGTCGTGCAGCTGCGGGGGCTCGGCGATCGCCTCGACATCACCGAGGTGCGCGAGGTCTACCTTCCGCTCAGCCGGCTGCTGAGCCTCTACGCGAGCGCGACGAAGAATCTCGGGGCCGACACGGCGGCCTTTCTGCAGGAGCCCGACACCACGACCCCGTTCGTCGTCGGCGTGGCGGGTTCGGTCGCGGTCGGCAAATCGACGATCGCGCGCCTGCTGCGCGAGCTGATGAGTCGCTGGCCCGGCACCCCGCGGGTCGAGCTCGTCACGACCGACGGGTTCCTCTTCCCCAACGCCGAGCTCGAGCGGCGGGGTCTGATGGAGCGCAAGGGCTTTCCCGAGTCCTACGATCGCCGGGCGCTCGTGCGGTTCCTCACCGAGGTCAAATCGGGCGCCACCGAGGTGCGCGCCCCGTTCTACTCGCACATGCGGTACGACATCGTGCCCGACGCGAGCGTCGTCGTGCGCCGCCCCGACGTCGTCATCGTCGAGGGCCTGAACGTGCTCCAGCCTCCGCCCTCGCCCAACGACGTCGCCGTGTCCGACCTGTTCGACTTCTCGGTCTACGTCGACGCCGACACCGATCACATCGCCCGCTGGTTCACCGACCGCTTCCTCGCCCTCAAGGTCGGGGCGTTCGCCAACCCCACGTCGTACTTCAACGTCTTCGCCCACCTCAGCGACGACGAGGCCGTCGAGACCGCGATGCGGTACTGGAACGACATCAACATGCCGAACCTCGTCGAGAACGTCCTGCCCACGCGCCACCGAGCGACCCTCGTGCTGCAGAAAGATGCCCGGCACAGCGTCGACCGCGTGCTGCTGCGCAAGCTCTAGGGCGTGTCTCCTAAGCTCCTTGGGGGGTCGAGGGCAGGGTAGGAGTGTGTCGCGTACTCGTACTCTCTCGGATGCTGCTTGGGCTCGGATCGAGCC
>NZ_QFPF01000002.1 GCF_003248605.1 Microbacterium sp. | reverse complement strand
CAGCTGCAAGAGGATCGAGGCGGTGAGGATGGACGCCTGCACGTCGTCGCCGATGGCCACCACGACCCGGTCGAACTCGTCGACGGCGAGCTGGCGCAGCACCTCCTCGCGAGTGGAATCGGCGCGCACGACCTGGGTGAGCTGGCCGTTGAGGGATTGCACGAGCTCCTCGTCGACGTCGATGCCGAGCACCTCCGTGCCCGACGCCATGAGCTCGAGCGCGAGCGAGCTGCCGAAGCGGCCGAGGCCGATGACGGCGACGGAGTCCGCCTCCGCGATGCGGCGGGAGGAGTCGCCGAAGAGGGGGAACCTAGCCAATGGCGGGCCTTTCCTTGGGGTATTCGTAGAGCACGCGGCGCGTGCGCAGGGCGAGGGCGGTGCCGAGGGTCAGCGGTCCGATGCGACCGAGGAACATCAGCAGCACGAGCACGACCTCCGCCGCCGCCGGCAGGTCGTACGTGATGCCGGTGGACAGACCCACCGTGCCGAAGGCCGACACCGCTTCGAAGAGCACCCGGTCGAAGGGATGGCCCGTGATCACCATGAGCGCGATCGTGCCCGTCATGACGGCCGCGAGCGCGATGAGCACCACGGCGATCGCCTCGCGGTGCACCGCGCGCGAGAGCCGCTTGCCGAAGATCGTCACCGCGCCTTCGCCGCGCAGCTCGATGACGAGGATGAAGAACAGCACCGCGAAGGTCGTCACCTTGATGCCCCCCGCCGTGCCCGCGGGGCCGCCTCCGATCAGCATCAGCACGTCCATCCCCACCCACGTCTCGTCGCGCATCAGGCCGATGTCCACCGAGTTGAACCCCGCCGTACGCGTCTGCACCGAGTGGAAGAAGCCGATGAGCAGCCGCGTGAGCGGGTCGTAGGCGCCGAGGGTGTCGGGGTTGGTCCACTCGAGGACGGTGATGTACAGCATCCCGACCAGAAGCAGAACGGGCGTGGCCCACAGCACGATGCGGGTGTTCATGCTCCAGCGCAGCGGGCGACGGAACTCACGGCGCAGCTGCATGAGAACCGGGAACCCGAGACCGCCGAGGATGATCGCGCCGCAGATCGGCAGGCAGATCCAGGGGTCGGCGGCGAAGCGCATCAGGTTGTCGCTGTACAGCGCGAAGCCGGCGTTGTTGAACGACGACACCGCGTGGAACAGCGCGTGCCACGCCGCCTCGCCGATCGCGTAGTCGTAGCCGAGGACGAAGCGCGGGAAGAGGAACGCGAAGGTCACGCCCTCGATGAGGAGCGAGATCACCAGGATGCGGCGCGCAAGGCCCCGCACCTCGCCGATACCGCCGGCCTTGGCCTCGGCGGCGGCGTTCAGCCGGGAGCGCACCCGGAGCTTGCGGGCGATCGCTATGCCGATCAGCGAGGCCGAGATCATGATGCCCAGGCCCCCGAGCTGGATCAAGACCATGATCACGACGAGGCCGACATCGCTCCAGTGCGTGGGCGTGTCGACCGCGGTCAGCCCCGTGACGCAGACCGCGGAGGTCGCGGTGAACAGCGCGTCGAAGACATCGGTCCAGCGGCCCGAACGCGACGAGATCGGCAGCATGAGCGCCAGCGTGCCGACGGCGATGGCACCCGCGAATCCGAGGACGACGACCTGGGCGGAATGCAGGCGGCGGGTGCGGCGCAGCCGCGTTCCCGAAGCCGCGACGCGTGTGGGCACGGAGGGGAACGATGCGCCTCCTGCGGCGGAACGCAACCCTGCCGCTGCGTGACCCCCCGCGGCAGGCTCAGGCCCCCGCGGCCAGCTCCCGCGCCCGGGCGAGCGCAGCGTCGGTCGCCCGGGTGAAGACCTCGTCCAGGCGGGCCTGTTCGAGCACGGCGACGGCGCGCTCGGTGGTGCCCTTCGGACTCGTCACGCGGCGGCGCAGCTCCGCGGGATCCACACCCGACGCGGCCAGCAGCGCGCCCGCGCCGATGAAGGTCTGCTCGGCCATCAGGCGCGCGTCGGCCACGGCGAAGCCCTTGCCGACCGCGGCGAGGGTGAGCTGCTCGATGAGCAGGTAGACGTACGCGGGACCCGAGCCCGAGATCGTCGACAGCGCATCGATCTGCGTCTCGGGCACCTCGATCACGACCCCGCACGTCTCGAACAGCCGCCGGACGAGGGCGCGCTGATCCGAGGTGACCGTCGCCGCCGCGCTCAGTCCCGTGACCGCCTTGCGCACGACCGCGGGCGTGTTGGGCATCGCCCGCATCGCGGCCGCACGGTCGTCGAGAGCCCGCTCGATCGTCCCCAGGGACACTCCCGCGGCCAGGCTCACGACGACGGTCCCGGGCCGCAGGACGGGTGCGATCTCGCGCAGCAGATCCGACACCATCGCGGGCTTGACCCCGATGAGCACGACGTCGGCGCCCGCCGCGGCGCGGAGATTGCCCCCCTGCTCGACCTCGAGCGCGATGCTCTCCACTCCGGACCGACCCTCGAGGGTCGCGGCCTTGGCGCGCGAGCGATTGGTCACGACGACGTGCGGCGCGATCCCCGAGGCGACGAGGCCCTCGAGAATCGCTCCGCCCATGGACCCCGCCCCCAGGATCGCGACGGGCGGCAGCGGGACGTTCGGGGGCGTCGACATGACAGCATCCTATGATTCCGGCCTGCGCCGCATCATGCCCCCGGACGCGGGCGCGCGGGACGTCTAGGATCGCCTCTGGGGCTCCGCCGCCCCGAGGGAGGACCGCACCATGACGCTCTTCGACGGCATCACCGCCCGCATGATCGAGACCCCGGGTCTCGCCGTGAACATCCTCGAGCGCGAGGGGGACGATCCCGCGACGACCCCCGACAAGACGCTCGTGCTCGTGCACGGCAATGTCTCGTCGAGTCTCTTCTGGCAGGAGCTGATGCAGGACCTGCCGCACGACCTGCGGGTGATCGCCATCGACCTGCGCGGATTCGGCGGCACCGAGAACGCCCCCGTCGACGCCACTCGCGGCGTCCGGGACTTCAGCGACGACGTGCACGCCACCCTCGAGGCGCTCGGCATCGAGTCGGCGCACCTGATGGGCTGGTCCATGGGTGGCGGCGTCGTGATGCAGTACGCCATCGACCACGGTGCGCTCAGCCTGACCCTGCAGTCCCCCGTCTCGCCCTACGGCTTCGGCGGCACACGTCGCGACGGCTCGCGCCTCACCGACGACGACGCCGGCACCGGGGCGGGCGGAGCGAACCCCGACTTCGTCGCACGCCTGGCCTCGCACGATCGCACGGCGGACGCGCCGACCTCGCCCCGCAGCGTCTTCCGCGGCTCGTACGTCGCCGAGGGGTACGCGAGCGAGCACGAGGACGTCTGGGTCGAATCCATGCTCACCACCTCGACGGCGTCGGGCAACTATCCGGGCGACTCGGTGGCGAGTGAGGACTGGCCGGGATTCGCGCCCGGACCCAGCGGCGTGCTCAACACGATGGCGCCCGGCAACTTCGACGTGTCGGGCATCGTCGACCTCGACCCGAAGCCGCCCATCCTCTGGGTGCACGGCACACTCGACGCGATCGTGTCGGACGCGTCGTTCTTCGATCTGAACCACCTCGGAGCTCTCGGCATCATTCCCGGCTGGCCGGGCGAAGACGTCGCGCCGGCCCAACCGATGGTCTCGCAGACCCGCGACGTGCTGACCGCCTACACGGCAGCCGGCGGAGAGGTCGCCGAGCTCGCTCTCGAGGGTGTGGGCCACAGCGCGCACCTCGAGCGGCCCGCCGAGGTGCGGCGGGCCCTGCTCCAGGTCATCGGCTACGTCGACCGGCCGGCGGACCCCGCGCCGCCGACCGAGGCGATCATCCTTCGCTCGGCCGACTGATCCCCCCCGTGAGCTAGCGGCGCGACGAGAAGAACGCCCCGAGCAGCGCGGCGGATTCGGCCTCGCACACCCCGCCCACCACCTCGGCGCGCGAGGGCAGCCGCCGATCCCGCACGACGTCATAGACGGAGCCCGCCGCCCCGGCCTTCTCATCCCACGCCCCGAACACGACTCGCGAGACGTGCGCCTGCAGCGCGGCGCCCGCGCACATCACGCAGGGCTCGAGCGTCACCACGAGCGTGCAGCCCGCGAGATTCCAGGAGCCGAGGGATGCCGCGGCACGGCGCAGCGCGACGACTTCGGCATGGGCGGTCGGGTCGCCGGTGACCTCCCGCAGGTTCGCACCCTCGGCGATCACCGTCCCCGCCGCGTCCAGCACGACCGCACCCACGGGGATGTCGCCCCCCTCGGCCGCGCCCTGCGCGAGCGACAATGCGCGGCGCATCGCTGCGAGGTCCGTGGGCGCGGGTGGGAGCATGGCTGACCTCCTGGTGACCCGCACGAGCCTACGCCGATGGGGAGTTCTCCCCATCGGCGCTCGGTCCGCCCGTCAATAGACTCGACTGCGGAGGAGGGGTGCCATGGCTGATCTGCGTTTCGATCTCGACGCCGTGCGTGACATCGCGAGCGACCTGAGGACGATAGCGTCGGAATTCCGCGACGCGAACGTCGGCAGCGAGCGCATCGCCGACGCCACGGGACACCCCGGCCTCGCCGACGCGGTGCGCTCGTTCGCCCATTCGTGGGACGACACCCGCGAGGAGATGCTCGGCACCATCGAGGGGCTGGGCGAGGCCACCGACGCGATCGCCGACGCTTTCGCGCAGACCGACTCCGACCTCGCCGATGCGTTCGCCGAGCAGCCCGCGGGGGCGACCGGCACCCGCGGCATCCCGAGGGCCGTATGAGGCCCGCGGACTGGTCGGCGCTCGACCTCGCCACCGATCCCGTTCCCGGCGACCCGTCGATCGTCCGCGCCGGCGGACAGGACTATGTGGATGTCGCCGCCGCGATCTCGCGGACGGCGATGCGCCTGCGTTCCCTGAGCCTCGAGGGCACGGTGTCGGAGGCCCTCGAGACGCTGGGCGAGACCGCACGCACCGTCGCCGACGACATCTCGCGAGCGCAGACCCGATATCGCGAGACCGGCAACGCGCTGATCGACTACGCGAGCACTCTCGAGAGCGCGCAGTCGGAGTCGCTGTCGGCGCTCTACGCCGCCCGCGAAGCGCGCACCGAGCAGGAGAGCGCGGCGGGCGCCCAACGGCGCTACCTGCGCCTCGCCTCGGACGCGACCGACCCCGCCACGGTGCTGCGCTATGAGAATCTCGCCGACGACGCCCTCGGGGAGAACCGGCTCGCGGGCTCCCGCGTGGCCGGCGCGCAGGGTCGCGTCCACGATGCCGTGGGCGCGCGAGACCGCGCCGCCGAGACCGCACGCACCCGCATCGAGAACACGACCGCCGACGACGGTCTGGGCGACTCGTGGTGGCAGGACTGGGGCGCCGATGTCGTCGCCGTCATCACGGATGTCGCCGGCTGGGTGGCGACGATCGCGGGAGTGCTGGCGCTGGTGGTGTCGTGGATCCCCGTGATCGGACAGGTGCTCGCCGCAGCCCTGCTGCTCATCGCCGGCATCGCCGCGATCGTCAACGCGGTCGGCAACATCGCCCTGGCGGCCACGGGTGAGCGCAGCTGGACCGAGGCGGTCATCAGCATCGTCGGTGCGGCGCTCTCGGTCGTCGGCCTCGGCGCCGCCGCGCGCCTGGTCGGATCGGCGGCGGCGGCGGCGCGCATCAACAACCTCGCCCGCGTGCAGTCGGGTTGGGCCGGCGAGGCGCTCACCGTGCGCGAAGCGCTGCGAGTGCGCCCGAGCGCGATGGCGGAGTCCGAGAGCCTCTGGCGCACCCCCGTCGCGGCCCCGCAGAACGGCGACGACGCCTTCCGGCTGTGGGGCACGCGCCCCGGCGCGAGCAGCGGGTCGGGTGCGGGCGGAGGCTCGTGGTCGCCTACCGACCCGCGCACCCTCGCCCACCACCGTGAGAGCCTCGGGCTGCCGGATGTCAACTACGCGGACACGCTCTCGATCGGGCACATCACCGACGCGACGCAGGTGCAGCACGTCCGGCACGCTCTGCCCCTGGACGGCATGCCGGGCGGCGGGGCCGAGTGGGTGTTCCGCGGTGGCAGCCCGGTCGACCCGACGGTCGGACGGGTGACTGACGTCGACGTGCCGATGAGGCTGCCGTGACGCGCGTGGGCGAGCGCGCCTTCGACCACCGTGTGATCATCGTGTGCGGCGGAGAACGCTGGAGCGGGCCGCTGTCGGCCGATCGTCCGCTGCCGGAAGACGCGCCCTTCCGCGGTTTCGTCACGACATCGGATGCCGGCATCCCCCGCTTCGCGTGGATCGCGGGCCGCACACTCTCCCACGACGACGGCGCGGTTGTGACCGAGGGACTGCTGTACGAGGTGTCCGAGCGTCAGCGTGATGACCCGCCCGGCATCCCCGCGAACGGGCGCCGCTTCCGGCAGGTGGCGGAGATGTTCGTGACGGGGTCGGAGACAGCGGCGGAGCGGCTGCGCGCCGCGTGCTGACCCCCGCTGCGCGTCCGCCCGCTGGCAGGATGGACCGATGAGCTTCTCCCCCGACGATCCGTCCCTGGCCGTCGCCCCCTCGACGGATGTCGGGTCCGCCCGGCTCGCGGCCGCCCTCGCGGCGGTCGACGTCGCGGCGATCGGTCGTGCGCTGCGGCAGGACTACGTCATCGTCCCGCTGCTGCGCGGATCCGACGGGCGCACCCAGACGCGCGTGGTCTCGGCCGACGACGCCGAGGGCGAGCGGCGATGGGTGCTGTGCGTATTCTCGTCGACGCAGGCGTTCGCGGACTTCGTGCAGGACGATCCGCAGCGCGAATTCGCCATCCGCACGGGCGCGTCGCTCGCGGGCACGATCGAGTCGTACCGTCACCTCCTGCTCCGGATCGACTTCGACCCCGCGGGGCCCCACCCCGTCACCGCTGAGATCGACGATGTGCTGGCAGCCCTCGCCCCGGACCCCTCGGACGATCCCGTGCGCTGGATCACCGAGAGCGACGACGGCCCCGCCCACGGTCTGCGCCCCGGTGAGCGGATCGCGGGCCTGGAGCTGGCCCTGCCCGACGACTGGGCGCGCATCGATCTGACCGACTCCGCCCGCACCACCGACGATGTCGCGGCCCTCGTCGGACGCCAGCTGCAGGGGCTGGCCACGGCGCCGGTGCTGCGCGGGCAGCTCACCGCGTGGCTCACCTCGACCGCCCGCGCGGCGGCGGCGGGCGGTGGCCGCGAGATGGCGTTCCTCGTGCGACGCACCGAGTCCGCCGCCGCGGCGCTGAGCGTCACGACCTACGCGCAGCAGCTCGGCGAGGCGCCCGCGGGCACCCACCTCGACGCCGTCGTGGAGCGTCTGCGACCCGCGCTCGCTGAGGCCGATGACCTCTCGCGCGCCCGGACCGCCACGGGGCCCTTCGTGCGACACGTCCACACCTCCTCCGGCGCGGCCGAGCTCGAGGCCGAGGGCACAGCACTGCTGGTTGCGGACTACTGGCTCGAGAACCCCGATGCGCGCGGCATCAGCCTCGTCAGCTTCAGCACACCCCACGTCGATGCGCGCGAGGCGATGCTGCTGCTGACCGACAATGTCGTCCTCGGCGCGGCGTGGCAGATCCATCCGCCCGAGGAGGACGCCCCCGGCGGCGACCGCTCCGACAGGTAGCCTGTCCGTATGCGTGTGCACGTCGCCGACCACCCCCTGATCACCCACAAGCTCACGGTGCTCCGCGACGCGACGACCCCGTCGCCCGTGTTCCGTCAGCTGACCTCCGAGCTGGTCACCCTGCTCGCCTACGAGGCCACCCGCCAGGTGCGGGTCGAGCCCATCGAGATCACCACGCCCGTCACCACGACGATGGGGGTGAAGATCGCCGATCCCCGCCCGATCGTCGTGCCCATCCTGCGCGCCGGCCTGGGCATGCTCGAGGGGCTCGTCACCCTGCTGCCCACCGCCGAGGTGGGTTTTCTCGGCATGGTCCGCAACGAGGAGACCCTCGAGCCGACGACGTACGCCGAGCGCCTGCCCGATGACCTCAGCGATCGGCAGTGCTTCGTGCTCGACCCGATGCTCGCCACCGGCGGATCGCTCGGGGCCGCGATCGAGTTCCTCTTCGCCCGCGGCGCGCAGGATGTCACCGCGATCTGCCTGCTCGGCGCGCCCGAGGGTGTGGCCGCGATCGAGAAGCAGGTCGACGGCAAGGACGTCACCCTCGTGCTGGGTGCCCTCGACGAGCGCCTGAACTCCAAGGGCTACATCGTTCCCGGGCTCGGCGACGCCGGCGATCGGCTGTACGGCACCGTCTGACTCACCCGACGAGGCGCGAGAAGGCGCTCAACCGGGCCACGCCCTCGGGCGTGTGCGGAAGATCGTCGAGCAGCGCGGGCGAGTACACGAGGTAGGCGGCGACCTTCGCCCGTGAGATCGCGACGTTGAGGCGGTTCGCGAGCAGGAGGAAGTCGAGGCCCCGCGGAGCATCGCGCCCCGATGACGCCGCGAGCGTGACGATCGCCGCCGCCGCCTCCTGCCCCTGGAACATGTCGACCGTGCCGACCGGCACGCCCGGCAAGCCCGCCTCATCGAGTGCCCGGCGCACCGTGGCGACCTGGGCGTTGTAAGGCGCGACGACGATCAGATCCGTCGCCTCGAGGGGGCGCGCGGGCACCGGGTCGGCGCCGCCCGCGTCATCGAGCGCGACGTCGCGGTAGGGCCTGCCGATGAGCGCGCGGGCGATCTCGACGACGCGCAGCGCCTCCTCGGGGGATGCCGTCGTGTTGCCGGTATGCGTCACCGGCGAGATCTGCACGCCCGGCGCCACACCCTCGATCTCGCGCACGGCCGCCGACGGGTGGGATGCGAGTCGCCCCGCGTAGGCGAGGTGCGACACGGGCAGCGCGACGGCGGGATGCATGCGCCGGCTCTCGGGCAGGAAGAATCCGTACCCGGAGGGCAGCACGGCCTCATCGCGCATGACCCATCCGAGCGCCGACGTGTCGACGGGCTCGGGGTGCGTGCCCTGGCTGACCTGCGGCAGCTGCTGGGGATCGCCCAGCAGCAGCAGCCGCGATGCGGCCAGCGACACCGCGATCGTCGAGGCCAGCGAGAACTGGCCCGCCTCGTCGATGACGAGCAGATCGAGGGACGCACGCGGAATGCGTCCCTCGTGGCTGAAGTCCCATGCCGTGCCGCCGATGACGTAGCCCGTCGCGGCGTTCTCGGCCGCGAATGCCGCGACGCCGTTCTTGGGCAGCACGGTGTAGCCCGGGCGCGCACTCTCGTCTTTCGGCGCCTTGCCCACGAGTCGGGGCGGGACCCCCGCCGCGACGACGCGCTCGAGCATGTGCTCGACGACCGCGTGGGACTGCGCCACCACGCCGACACGCCAGCCGTGCTCGCGCACGAGGCGCTCGATGACGTGGGATCCGATGTACGTCTTGCCCGTGCCGGGAGGGCCCTGCACCGCGAGGTAGCTGCGATCGAGGGTGCGCAGGGCCGCCACGACCTCGGCGGCGTCGACGGGGGTGCCGGGCGCGGGCATGTCCGAGACGCCGCGGGGCGGGAGCCTGCGCAGGATGTCGGCGGCAGGACCGGCGGGCAGCTCGCCGTCGGCGTCGATCAGCGCATCTGCCCATGCGTCGATCGCGGACTGCTGGTTGCCCGCCCGCGGCGGCGCGGCCGGGGTCAGGGCGATCGGCAGCGGGGCCCACGTCATGCCGGACACCGAGGTCTCTTCGACGATCGCGCCGTCGTCGCTCTCGTCGATGACCTTCACGCGACGATCGGCGTGGATCCAGCGCGGAGAGGCCTCGAAGGGAAAGGGTGCGGGCAGCTCGTAGAGCGCGAAGGGGTCGGTGCCCACCTTGAGACGTGTGCCGGGGGCGGGCTCACCCACGAGCCTCAGCACGCGCACATCGACGCGGCGACCCTCGGGGCGATGCCAGTCCTCGAGCACCTCGCAGCGGGCACGATCGAGCGCGACGACGTCGCGCGCCTGATCCCACACGCCCACGGGCTCGCGCAGGCGCAGGAAGTGGGTGGCCCAGAACGACTTGGCCTCGCGCGGGTAGTAGTCGATCGCGGCGGCCGCGAGGCGCAGCGCACGCTCGTCGTCGCCGACGTCGCCTGCCGATCCCGGCGGGCGCGAGGCCGCGAGGGCATCCGCGCGGCGAGCCAGCGCCTCGGCGCGCGGCGAAGGCGCATACCCCGTGCTCTCGGACTCGGGATCGGCTGCCGCCGGCACGCCGTGTTCGGCGGCGCGCTCGCGCAGCCAGTCGCGCAGGCGCCGCGTGGAGACGCAGTCGTACCGGTTGTAGTCGCCGATGTCGTCGAGGATGCGCTGCGCTGCCGCCGTCTCGCCCTCATCGGCCAGCGCCCGCGCCTCGACGTACCGCACGATCGACTCATCGCCGCGCTGGACGTCGCTCTCGCGGCGCTCCTCGCCCATATACAGGGGTTCGAGCTTCTTGATCGAGTACGAGCGCGACCCCACGCGCAGCGCCCGCCGCACGATCGGATACAGGTCGACGAACACACCATCGCGCAGCAGGGTGTCGACCTCGGCCTCGCCGACGCCGTGGCGCGCAGCCATGGCGAACAGGTGACTGGTCTCGTAGGGGGCGTAGTGGTAGATGTGCATGCCGGGGTGCGCGAGGCGATGCACCCGGACGAACGCCAGGAAGCGCTCGAGCGCCTCGCGCTCGGCGGCGAACGAGTGTGCCCAGATCGAGGAGAACTGCTCGCGATCGTCGACCCAGCCGAAGAGGTAATCCAGCCCCCACACTCCCCCCGATCCCTCGGTGTAGAGCGGGTCGCCCTCGAAATCGAAGAAGAGATCGCCGGGATCGGCGGGAGGCAGTGCTCCGAGCGCGCGCGGAGCGACCACACGGTAGGGCGGCGCTGCCGACTCGTGGGCCTCGAGCTGGAGCGCCGCCTGGGTGACCAGCAGCGCGAAGACCTCGGGGTTCATCCCCGGCGGCACGGCCGCGACGTCGGCTGCCGCCAGCTCGTCGATCGTCTGCACCCCGTTCGCCCGCAGCCGGTCGCGCTGCGAGGGCCGCATGCCCGCGACCAGCAGCAGATCCCGTGCCGACTCGACCTCGATCTGACAGGTGGCGCAGCGGCCGCAGGCGACGAAGCGGTCATCGCCCCACACCGCGGGCGCGATCGCGGGGCCCTCGGCGATGCGGCGGTCCTCGATCAGGACGGACAGGCGCGCGCGCCGCAGCCGGTACACCGGCAGCACGTCGTCGACGGCATGCACGCTCGTCGTGCCGTCGCCGAGCAGCAGCTCGACACGATCGGCGCGCGGCACCTCCAGCCGGTCGAGCTGCTCGACATATGCCGCGAGCTGCATGAGCGCGGTCACGCGTGCGCGGCGGGCCAGCTTGGTGTCCTGCACGACCCAGCGCCCGTCCGGGTCGCGCAGGAGGAAATCGGCGAAGCCCACGAAGTCGTCGGTCGCGAACGCCGCCTGGAAGACCACGCGGGCGTCGGAGCCGAGCGCTTCGCGGGTCGCCCGCGCGGCCTCGGCCAGCGCTGCGGCGTCGGCCGACGAGGCGCGCGGGATCTCGACGACACCGGCCCCCAGCTCGGCGCGGTAGCGCTCGAGGACGCGCTCTTCGTGGCGGTCGCCGAGGCGTGCCGCGCGCTCGAGCGTGAGGTCTTCGGGCTCCTGCACCGCGGGCACCCGACCCAGCCTCGCGTCGATCGCCCGCAGCCACGCGAACTCGCACTCGGACGCGGCCTTGAGGTCGCTGGCGCTGGTGACGAGGCGGGCGGGGCTTTCAGCCGTGGCGGGTGTGTAACGCATCGGTTCGAGGCTAGCGGCGGGCTCCGACATCCACCCGGCGGCATCGGTGCAAGACTGGGCGGGTGAACGAGAGCCTGCCGTTCGAGAATCCCTACCGGCACGGGTTCGCCCGGATCGCGGCGTGCACCATCCCGGTCGCGATCGCCGATCCCCGCACGAACGCCGACGCCGTGATCGACGAGGCGCGCGCGGTCGACGCCGAGGGCGTGGCCGTCGCGGTGTTCCCGGAGCTGTGCCTGTCGGGGTACAGCATCGACGACCTCGTGCTCCAGGATGCCGTGCTCGACGCCGTCGAGGACGCCGTCGCCCGAGTGATCGACGCGTCCGCCGATCTCGGGACGGTGCTCGTCGTCGGTGCCCCGCTGCGCCACCGCCACCGCCTCTACAACTGCGCCCTCGTGATCCAGGGGGGGGAGCTGCTGGGCGTCGCGCCGAAGTCGTATCTGCCGACCTACCGCGAGTTCTACGAGCGGCGCTGGTACGCGCCCGGCGACGACCTCACGGGAGCCGACGCCCGATGGATCACCGTCGCGGGCGTCGAGGCGCCGTTCGGTCCCCACCTGCTCTTCGAGGCCACCGACGTCCCCGGCCTCGTGCTGCACGCCGAGGTGTGCGAAGACGTCTGGGTGCCGATCCCGCCCTCGGCCGAGGCTGCGCTGGCGGGAGCGACAGTCCTCGTCAACCTCTCGGGCAGCCCGATCACGATCGCCCGCGCCGACGATCGCAAGGCGCTGTGCCAGTCGCAGTCGCTGCGCTGCCTCGCCGTGTACGCGTACGCGGCCGCGGGCGCCGGCGAATCGACGAACGACCTGTCCTGGGACGGGCAGACCATGATCTACGAGGCCGGCAACCTGCTCGCCGAGACCGAGCGGTTCCCCGACGGACCGCGCCGCAGCATCGCCGACGTCGACCTCGACCGCATCCGTCAGGATCGCGCCCGGCAGGGCACGTTCGATGACAACCGCCGCACCCACGCCGCGCGCGCGGACGAGTTCTTCCGCATCCCGTTCACGCTCGGATCCCGCACGGCGGCAGGGCTGCGACGCACGCTCGACCGGTTCCCGTTCGTCCCCGACGACCCCGAACGCCTGGCCCAGGACTGCTACGAGGCGTTCAACATCCAGGTGTCGGGCCTCGTGCAGCGCATGCGCGCGATCGGCGATCCCAAGCCCGTCATCGGCGTCAGCGGCGGTCTCGACTCCACGCACGCCCTGCTCGTCGTGGCTCGCGCGATGGACCGTATGGGGCGGCCGCGCTCCGACATCCTCGCCTACACGATGCCGGGATTCGCGACGAGCGACCACACCCGCTCCAACGCGATCGCGCTGGCCGAGTCGGTGGGCGCGACGATCGAGACGATCGACATCCGCGAGAGCGCCGCGCTCATGCTCGCCGAGATCGGACACCCCTTCTCCGGCGGCGAGCCCGTCTACGACATCACGTTCGAGAACGTGCAGGCGGGGCTGCGCACCGACTTCCTCTTCCGCCTGGCGAACCAGAACGGCGGCATGGTCATCGGCACCTCGGACCTCTCCGAGCTCGCCCTCGGCTGGGCGACCTACGGGGTCGGCGACCACATGAGTCACTACGCCGTCAACACGGGCGTTCCCAAGACCCTCATCCAGCACCTGATCCGGTGGGTCATCGCCGCCGGCGAGGGTGTGGATGCGGGCGAGGCGCGAGTGCTCCAATCCGTGCTCGACACCGAGATCAGTCCCGAGCTGGTGCCCGCCGGGCAGGACGGCAAGGTGCAGTCGACGCAGGACAAGATCGGTCCCTACGCCCTGCACGACCTCACCCTCTTCCACGTGCTGCGCTATGGCATGCGCCCCTCGAAGATCGCCTTCATCGCCCTCGAGGCGTGGAAGGACGCGGATGCCGGAGCCTGGCCCCCCGGCTTTCCCGAGAGGGATCGGTACTCCTACGACCTGACCGAGATCGTGCGCTGGCTGGAGGTGTTCCTGCAGCGTTATTTCGGGTTCGCTCAGTTCAAGCGCTCGGCGATCCCGAACGGACCCAAGGTCGCCGCCGCGGGTTCGCTCTCGCCCCGCGGCGACTGGCGCGCCCCCTCGGACGGCAACGCGCGCGCGTGGCTCGACGAGCTGCGTCAGGCGCTGCCGCAGTTCACGACCCGCTGATCTCCGGTTCGTCACGCACGCGGTCGCGCAGGCCCACCCGGTCGGGGATCTCGAACGCGAGCCCCGGCAGCCAGGTCGAGGGATCCGGCCACGGCCGCGAGGAGGGCAGCGCGGTCAGCATGCGCCGGATGGCGGCATCCCGTGCGTGCCCGGGCGTCTCGGCGGGAAGCACGCGACGCGGAGCATGCTGCCCGAGTGCACCGCACCACCAGTGCCGCCACGCGCCATCGGCGGATGCCGGGTCGAGGACGATGTAGTAGTCGGGCATCAGGGCGCGCCCGTGCTCGAAGGCGTCGAGCGCCGTCTCGACCTCGATCTCGAGCGTGCCGAGGGTCGCGCGCTCCTGGTAGAGCTCTATCCACGCCGCGGCGACGTGCTCGAGGGGGTCGGCGTCGTGGACGATCCAGGGCATCGCGCACGCGGCGATCCGGCGGGACGCGACGTCGGGGTCCGCCTCGCGCAGCGACAGTGTGTCGATGCCGGGCAGACCGGCCAGGGATGCGAGGGCGGAATCGGAGGAGGGGCCGACGATTGCGACGACCGTGCCGCGCATCGACGCTCCCGCGGGGGTGTCTGCAGTGGAGTGCGCCATGTCTCAGGATACGCCCGGGCGTGTTGCCGGGGCGTGACGCGCGCCGATCGATCGTGCGTCGGACGCGCGAGAGCCCCCGGGCGGGGGGGACCCGGGGGCTCTCGGTCGGCTCAGTTCGAGCCGGCGGATGCGACCGAGGCGACCGATGCCGGGGACGCGGGACTCGGGGCGCTGTAGGCGCTGGGTGCGCTGGCCGGCGAGTCGGGCACCGGCGCCGGAGCGGGCGCGGGGGGTGCGGGGGCAGGGGCCGGGGCGGGCGGCGGGGTGACCGGCGATGCCACGCTCGGTACCGAGGGGACCGACGGCGTCACCGGGGTCGGGCTCGGGGCAGAGACGACCGAGACCGACGTGTCGCTGACGTTGAGCTGCACGCCGCCCGGGCGGTCCAGGACGCCGTCGCGCCCGGTGATGGCACCGCCCGGCACGACGGTTCCGTCGGTGGTGCGCAGGTCCATCGTGCTCGCGGTGGCGGCCGCGCCGCCGGCCAGCAGGCCGATGCCCACGGCTCCGACGGCTCCGTAGGCGATCCACTTCTTCTTGTTCATGATCGGTTCTCCTTCTGGGGTGATCCGGGTGGGGGGCTTCCCGAACGATCTCCAGCCTGCGGGTCGGGGCTAAGGCGCCTCGAAAGCGACCGTGAGGCCGCTCTTATCCACGAGGTCTGCCGCTGCGAGCAGACGATCGGCCCGCACCCGATCCGCCGACTCGGCCGCCGCGAGTGCATGACCGAGCAGCTGCACGATGGCGCGCGCGGCGACCGCGGGGTCGTCGGCGAACCGGCGTCGCGCGCCCTCGGCGAGCGCCCAGGCCCGTTCGGCATCGCCCCACCCCTCGGTCAGCAGCGCACTGGCGACGGCGTGCGAGAGGAAGGCGCCGGCGTCGTCGGCGGGGTCGCCGCGCCCCGCCGTGTCGACGTCGATGAGGGATGCCAGGTGGATGCTGTCTCCCGAGCCGGTGAGGAAGAGCTGGCCGACGTGCAGGTCACCGTGGATGCCTGTCTCGACGCCGCCGGCCTGCGCGCCCAGCGCCTCCGCGCGCGCGGCGAGGTCGTCGACGAGCGCCCCGGGCAGGCCGGCGGCGATCAGGCGGGCGCGGTACCACGGCAGGCGCGCCAGCAGCGATGTGCGGGCAGGCACGCGCATCGGCACGGTCGCGATCCGTCGGCGCAGCTCGTCGACGAGGTCGAGCAGCGCCTCGGGCTGCCACACCACCTCGGTGGCGGGGGTGCCGTCGGCCTGGTCGAGCACGAGCAGTCCCTCCGGCGACCATCCGCGCACGGCCGGCACGGGGATGCCCGCGGCCGCGAACGCCGCGTGCGCCCACACCACGCGCTCGACGCGCCCCGGCCGGACGACCTTGACCCACGTCGCGGCGCCGGCCGACGGCATCCGCAGCACGGCACGACGCCCGGCGCGGTACGCCATGATGCGGGGCTGGCCCTCGACGGCGACGCCGAGGCGCTCGAGCAGCACCGCGGCCGCGCCCCCGAACGCCGCCGGCGCGAGGGCCGGCAGGTGCGGATCGGCGGGATGGGGCCACACCCGCACACCCTCGGCGGCCAGCCCCGTCTCGGCGGTCACCTCGAGCCCCGACGTGTCGACGAACCAGGTCTCGGTCGCGTCGCCGTCACGGCGGACGTCGAACCCGGCGACGGAGCCTCGACCGAGGGGTTCGCGGCTGAGCATCCGCAGATCGCCGGAGTCGACGCCCAGCGCGTCGGCGAGCAGACCGGCCTCGGCGGGCGCATCGGCCCCGGCGGGCGCATCGGCGGAAGTGGGCACGATTCCGATTCCAGCACGTCGCGCTAAGGACGTGTGTGAGACCTCTCTTAGGGTCGATCCCGCCGAAGGCCCCCCGGCCATACTGAAAAGGTGACCGAGCAGACTCCCCCACCCGCGCGGCGCACCGGCCTTGCCCGGGTATCGGTGCGCACGCGGATCATCGCCGTGATCACGATCGTCGCCGCCCTCGGGATGCTGACGGTCGGTGTCGCGGTGTACGCCGTGGAGCGCGCGCGAATCCTTGCGCAGATGGAGGGTCAGCTGCAGTCGAGCCTGGATTCGGCGCGCTTTCTCGTGCAGCAGGGTGTGCAGGACGGCAGCTGGACGACCTCGAGCGAGGCGCTCACGGCTGTCGTGCAGCGCATGAGCCCGGACGACAACACGGGCGCGCTGGGCATCATCGACGGCGCCGCCGCCCTCGCACCCGGTGTGCCCCTCGACGTCGACCTCCAGTCCGCTCCGGGATTCGTACCCCACATCGTGGCGGCGACCGCCGACGGCGACCCGGTCATCGGCGTCTACGCGGACGACGGCGTCACCTGGCAGTACCTGGCCGCCCCGATCACGGTCGAGGGCTCCCCCGCCCCGGAGACGACGCTGTTCACGCTCGCCTACGACATCGAGGCGGAGCTCGCCGAGATCAACGTCGCCGCGCGCGTGTACCTCATCGCCGCCGGCATCGCCCTGATCGCGATCGCCGGCGTCGCGTGGCTCGTCGCGACACGGCTGCTGCGGCCACTGCGCACGATGCGCGAGACCGCCGAACGCGTGTCGGCGCACTCCCTCTCCGAGCGCCTGCCGATCGAGGGCCGCGACGACGTCTCCGAGCTCGCCGAGACGATCAACGCCATGCTCGACCGCCTCGATCAATCCCTCGACTCGCAGCGCCGCCTGCTGCACGATGTCGGGCACGAGCTGAAGACACCGATCACGATCGTGCGCGGCTATGTCGAGGTCATGGATCCCGACGATCCCGCCGACGTGCGCGAGACGCAGACACTCACGGTCGACGAACTCGATCGGATGGGCAGCCTCGTCCAGGACCTCGCGCGCGCGGCCTCCCTGCACGGCCCGCGCCCCATCGCCCCGCGCCCCGTCGATGCAGCGGACCTCCTGCGCCAGATCGTGCGCAAGGCGGAGGGGATCGAGGGCGCCGACGTCGCGCCCGGTCCGGTCGCCGACGTGGTCGCCGTGCTCGATCCCGAGCGCATCACCCAGGCGATGCTGCAGCTGGCCCAGAACGCCGTCACACACGGCGGCGGACGCCTCGTGATCGGCAGCCGCAGGGTCTCGGCAGGGCTCGAGCTGTGGGTGCGCGACTACGGTCCGGGCGTGCCCGATGCACTGAAGGAGCGGATCTTCGAGCGCTTCCAGCGCGGCGCCGACGACACGAGGGCCGGCAGCGGTCTCGGCCTGAACATCGTGCAGGTGATCGCCCGCGCCCACGGCGGCACGGCGCGGGTGGTGGATGCCGAGGGCGCACAGGGCGCGGTCTTCGCGATCACGCTCCCCCTCACCGACGCGACTCCCCCACGGCCCCCGCTCCCGACGGCCGCCGACGCGCTGAGCGGGGTGCGCTGATGGCGTCGATCCTCATCGCCGACGACGAGAAGCGCATCTCGGGATTCATCGAGAAGGGCCTGCGATCGGCGGGTTTCGCCACGACGATCGCCGCGACCGGGCCCGACGCGCTGCATCTGGCCCAGACGGGCGAGTTCGACCTGCTGGTGCTGGATGTGAACATGCCGGGCATGGACGGCTTCGCCGTGCTCGAGCAGTTGCGCGGGTCGGGATCGCGTCTGCCGGTGATCATGCTGACGGCCCGCGTCGAGCTTCACGACACCGTCGCGGGTCTCGAGGGCGGGGCCGACGACTACATCGGCAAGCCCTTCCGCTTCGACGAGCTGCTCGCCCGGATCCGACTGCGCATGCGCAAGGAAGAGTCCGCCGCAGCCCCCGAGCTGCGCCACCGCGACATCTCGCTCGATGTCCGCACGCGCAAAGCGCACGTCGCCGGCGATGCGGTGGAGCTCTCGGCACGCGAGTTCGCCCTCGCCGAGGAACTCATCCGCCACGCCGGTCAGGTGCTCAGCCGCGAGCAACTGCTCAGTCGTGTGTGGGGGTACGACTTCGATCCGGGCTCCAACGTCGCCGACGTGTACATCGGCTACCTGCGGCAGAAGCTCGGCGCCGATCGCATCGAGACCGTGCGCGGCGCGGGCTACCGCCTGCTCTGACGCGGGTCAGACCTCGGCGGTGCGGGCGTTGTAGACCGTGATGCCCCCGGCATCCACCGCCGCGCGGTAGGCGCGGAACACCGCGAGCGCCTCGTCGCGCAGCACGTCCTGTGTGACGCGGATGCCGCGGGCCTCGAACTGCTCGGCCCAGTCGTCGACCATCGGCCCCTCGTCGAACGTCGAGATCTGCTCGAGCTCGGGGCCCGCCCCCGCCACGACGAGCGAGCGCACGCCCGACCACATCGTGGCGCCGTAGCACTGCACGCACGGGCGCCAGTTGACCACCAGCTCGTGCTCGGGAAGGTCGGCGCCGCCGAGATCCCACGACCCCACGCGCGCCTGCGCGGTGCCGAGTGCCGTCACCTCGGCGTGCGCCGAGGACACCCCGCTGCCGAGCACGACGTTCACGCCGACCGAGACGATCCGACCGGTCTCGGTCTCGGCGACGAGCGCCGCGAAGGGCCCGCCGTTGCCCTCCCGCCAGTTGCGATCGGCGAGGCGGTGGACGAGCGCCATGCGATCGGCCACATCGGGCAGGATGTCGGGCACGCCCGCGAGCTCGTCGGCGACCCAGGACGGCAGCTGCACCGTGTAACCCGTGGCGAAGTGGGCAAGGTCCATCGTTCAATCCCTCTCGTGCTGCGCGTCGAGCGCCGCGATCTCGGCGCCGAACTGCGCGCGCAGCCGGGCCTTCTCGTCATCGTCGCAGAATGCCGCGTCGATCCCGGCCAGCGCGATGCGGGCCGCGCCCTCGGCATCGACCCCGAGCGCCGCGAGACCCTCGCGGTACTCCCGACCGATGTCGGTGCGGAAGAACATCGCGTCATCGGTCGAGACCGTCACGGTGAGCCCCGCATCGATCATGCGACGAATGCGGTGGGCGGGATCCAGGGTCCAGCCCGAACAGATCGTCGTCGAGATCGGCGTCGTCGTGAATCCGATCCCGCTCGCGCGCGCCTCGGCGACGAGGTCCGGATCGTCCATGATGCGGTAGCCGTGGTCGATGCGATCGACGCCGAGATCGTGCAGGGCGATGCGCACCGCGTCGGCCTCCGAGCGGTCGGTCTCCCCGACGTGTGCGGTCAGCCGGAAGCCCTCCGCCCGCGCGAGCGCGTACGCGTTCGCGAACGTCTCGGGCGCCTCGCGCCCATCGGGGGTCAGATCATCCATCCCCAGACCCACGACGGCGGGATGCCGGTGCTCGGCCATCTGCTCGACGAGGCGCAGCGCGGACTCGGGAGTGTCGGCCCGGTTGATCGCGACGACGATGCGAAAGCCCACCCCCCACTGCCGCTGCGCGGCCTCCAGGCCCTCGATGACGGGGTCGACCACGTCGGTGTACGACATCCCACGGCCGGCGAAGTACTGCGGATTCAGGTAGTACTCGCGGTAGCGCAGGTTGCCGGTCTCCACGCCGATCCGCACTCCGTCGAGGGCGACGGCGTGGAAGTCCTCGGGATCGCGCAGCACGTCGTGCGCGATCGTGAACGCCGCGAGGAAGTCCCGCAGATCGCGGTAGTCGAACAGCCGCTCGGGGTCGGTGGTGGGAAGCGCCACGCCGTGCTTCGCCGCCAGCCGCACGAACAGCTCGGCGCTCATGGTCGAGGTGAAGTGGCAGTGCAGCTCGGTCTTGGGCAGCAGCTGCAGGTAGTCGGGGTACGAGATCATCGCCGGCCATCCTGTCTCACGCGTGTTTCGCCGGTGTGACGCCGGCCGGGGGTCCGCGCTGATCCGGGAGAATGGATGACGTGAGACTTCTCGTCGCGGCGCTGGACGCCGAACTCGTGGCATTTCCCGCCGAGATCGAGGGCTTCGGGCGCCTCGTGACCGGACCCGGCAAGCTGAAGGGAGCGGTGGGGCTGACCCGCGCGCTCACCGCGCAGACCTACGACGAGATCGTGGTCGTGGGCACGGGCGGGGCGATCGACCCGCGCCTGGGTGCCGCGGTCTACGAGGTCACCGCCGCCGTGCAGCACGACGTCACCGATATCGACGGCATCGTCGGCCAGCACGTGTCGATGCCCGCTCGCGTCGAGACGCGGGCGGTGGATGCTGCCCCCCGGCGCGTGCTCGACGAGGTGACGATCGCGACCGGCGATCACTTCGTCGACGACGCGGAGGCTGTGGCGACGATCCGGCCGCTCGGGGCAAGCATGGTCGACATGGAGACGTACGCCTACATCTGGGTGGCGCAGGAGTTCGGGGTGCCCATCCGCGTGCTCAAGGCCGTCTCGGATCGGGCACAGGATGACGCCATCACGGACTGGCGCACGGCCGTGACGGCGTGCAGCGCGCAGCTGTGGGAGGTCTTCCGCGCCGACTACGGCGTGTGAGTCAGTCGTCGTCGCCGCGAGCGAACACCGCGCGCAGCACGAAGAAGACGATCGCGGCGACGACGGCGACGACGATCAGCTTGAAGACGAACGCGAGGACCGAGAACAGCACGTTCACGAGGAACCACGCGATGAGCACGGCGGCGATGACGCCGAGGATCGTCCAGAGGGTTCCGCTCTTCATCCATCCAGCCTAACCGCCGGTGCGAGCGGGAACGCCCGCCGGGCCCGCCGGTTTCCCCCGCGACGCGCCCGGCGTCCCCAGCGAATCTGCGGCGGCGACGGTGCCTGGCGGGCAGGCTATACCCGCCCCAGCGCGGCACACAAGGTTCGGCGGCGGCATATCAGTGGGGGACGGCCGCGCGCTGCCGGATCACACTCGGTCCCTGTGCCGACGCCTCGACGTGCAGCTGCGCGGGCACCTGATCCTTCATCGTCTCGACGTGGCTGATCAGCCCGATCGTGCGGCCTCCCTGGCGCAGCTCGTCGAGTGTGCGCATCGCGACGTCGAGGGTCTCGGGGTCGAGGGAGCCGAAGCCCTCGTCGATGAACAGGGTGTCGAGCCGGATGCCGCCCGCGCGGCCCGTGACGACCTCGGCAAGTCCCAGCGCGAGGGCGAGCGAGGCGAGGAAGGTCTCGCCGCCCGAGAGGGACTGGGTGGGACGGGCACGCCCGGTGTGGGCGTCCATGATCTCGACGCCGAGCCCCGACGCGGCTCCACGCGCCGCGCGCGCGTCGGTGTGGCGGAGGCGATAGCGGCCGTCCGACATGTCGGACAGGCGCAGGTTGGCGGCCGCCACGATCTCTTCGAGCTCGGCGGCGAGCACGAAGGTCTCGAGTGTCATGCGGCGGGTGTTGGGCGCCTTGCCCGCCACGGTGTGCGCGAGGCGGGCGATGATCTCGTGCTCGTCGCGCAGTCGCGCGGTGTCGGCATCGGCGTGCGCTGCCCGAGCGGCGAGCGCGCGCAGGGTCTCGGCCACCTGCTCGGCGCGCGCCAGCGCGGCGGCGGCCGTGGCGCGCTCCGCGCGGGCCAGGTCGACGGCGGACGTGAACGGGGCGAGGTCGATCGGCTCTTCGGGCAGCACCTCGAGCTCGAGCTCGAGGAGGGTCGCCCGCTCGGTCGCGAGGGCCAGGTCGTGGGCGCGGATGCGCGCCTCGAGCTCAGCGCGCGTGTCGTCGTCGCGCAGCGCCGTCAGCGCGGTGGCTTCGTCGTCGAACCCGTGCCGGCGCAGCGCCGCGTCGCGTGCGGTGGCGGCGTCCTCCGCCCCCAGGACGGCCGCCGCACGCTCCTCGGCGGCGTCGGCGAGGTCGCGCGCGCACCGGATCACCCGCGCGATGGCGTCGAGTCGCGCGGCGACCGTGGCGTGATCGCCGCGCGCCTGCGCCACGGTGCGGCGCGCGGTATCGAGGCGCTCGGTCGCGACCGCGAGCGTCTCGGCCGCTGTCGCCCGCTGGGCGGCCAGCACCGCCTGCTCCTCTGCGGCGCGCTCGTTCTCGGCGACGAGTGCCGCGCGCTCGTCGCGCAACGTTTGCACGAGTGTCTCGGCCGTTTCGGCCGTCTCGAGCGCGGAGGTCGCCGCGGTGAGCTCGGCGTCGAGCTGCGCGCTCGAGCGCCCTCCCGCCGAGGCCGCGGCCTCGGCGTGGCGAGCGCGGGCGTCCGCCAGCGCGGAGGTCGCCTCGGCATCGGCCCGGGCAGCGGCGGCCTTGGCCTGCTCCGCGGCGGAGATCGTGTCGGCGTCGGCGGCGCCGGGTGCGCGCTCGGCCGGGTGCGGGTGTTCGCGCGCGCCGCAGACGGCGCACGGGTCGCCGGGTACCAGCGTCGCCGCGAGCTCGCCGGCGAAGCCGTCCAGGCGCAGGCGCAGGAGCGCCGCGACGTGCGCCGCCGCGGCGGCGAGCGCCTCGCCGGCGTCTCGCGCGGAGCTCTCGGCCGCGCGCAGTGCCTCGGCCAGGCTCTCGGCGCGCGCTGCGGCGTCGCGCTGGTCGCCGAGCGCCCGCCGCCGTTCGCGTGCGGCGGGCAGGAGCGCCGCCGAGGCATGCGCCGTCTCGAGTCGCACATCGAGCGCCGCGAGAGCGGCCGGACGGCCCCTTGCCGCCTCGTCGGCGCACAACCGGCGCTCATCCAGATCGGCGAGCACCACCTGCGCCGCGGCCGTGGCCGCGGCGAGGTCATCGAGGGAGGCCTCGGCGAGCGCCGCGGCCCGCCAGGCTCCGCGGTCGGCCGTCGCCTCGTCGGCCAGCGCGCGCAGGGCGACGATGTCGTGGTCAACGATCTCGTCGCCGAGGGCGAGTTCGCGCGGCACCGCGTGTGCGGGCAGATCGGCCCACGCGGCACGGGCCGCGCGCTCGTCGGCTCGGGCGCCTGCGGCCACCGTCGCGGCGTCGCGAGCCTTCTCGACGTCGGCGCGCACGACCTCGGCACGCGCGGCCTCCGCGAGGGTGCGGCGGTCGTCGTCGATGCGGGGCGTCTGCGACTCGAGCTCGGCGAGGCGCAGACGCGAGCGGTCACGCTGACGCTGACGCTCGCCCTCGGCCGTGCGGGCGGCCAGCACAGCCTCGGCGGCGTGCAGGGCGGTCTCGGCCGCGACATGCGCGTGCTGCGCCGTCTCGGCCCGATACGCCGCGCGATCGGCGACGCGGGCCACCTCGGCGGGATCCGCGGACGCGGCGACCTCGATGCCCGCGTCCGTCGCGACGCGGCGCGCCTCGTCGAGCACCATCGCCATCTGGTCGGCGCCGGCCCCCGCCGCCGCCTCGGCGATCCTGCGGCGCTGCTCGAGGGCCTTCTCGTACTCCTCGAAGCGGCGAGTGCCGAACAGCGTGCGCAGGAGGGCCTGCCGCTCATCGTTCTTGGCGAGCAGGAAGCGCGCGAACCGTCCCTGAGCGAGCAGGATCACCTGCAGGAACTGCTGCTGGGTCAGCTGCAGGATCTGCTCGAGCTCGTGTGCGACGTCGACGGGGCGGGCCGCCAGACCCGTCCAGACCCCGCCCCTGTGCTCCTCGAGGGCGGCGCGGTGCGCCTCGAGCGCCATCCCCGATCCGCGCCGCTTGGGTCGTTCGTACTCCGGTGCCCGGGTGACGCGGAACCGGCGCTCGCCCGTGCTGAACTCGACGATGACCTCGCTCACGTCGTCGGGCGCGCAGTGGTCGCTGCGCAGGCGCCGCTCGCCCGACTCGTACCGGGGCACGCCTCCGTAGAGGGCGAAGCACACCGCGTCGAGGATGCTCGATTTGCCGGTGCCGGTGCGCCCGGTGATCAGGAAGATGCCGTCGTCGGCGTAGGCGTCGAAGTCGACGACCTGCCGCTCACGGAAGGGCCCGAACCCCTCGACCTCGAGCCTGTGCAGCCTCATGCGAGGGCCTCGGCGCGCACTCGGTCATCGAGCACGTCGGCCAGCAGCTCGCGCTCGCGCTCGGAGGGCCCCTCGCCCGCGCGGACGTGGTCGAGGAAGGCGTCGATGCGCTCGGTGTCGCTGACGGCGTCGCGCAGACGTTCGCGGTACGTCGAGCCGGAGTCTTCGGCCACGATGGCCGGCGCGTGCACGACGGTCGCGCAGTGCGGGAAGCGGGCGCGCAGGCGTCGCATCGGGTCGACCTGAGGCGCGGTGTCGGTGTACTGCGCGCACACCCACGAGTCCTCGTGCACGGCGAAGCGCTCGTCGCCGAGGAGCTCGTCGATCGGCGCGGTCAGGGTGACCAGCGGCCGGGGCACCGGAAGTCCCAGCCACTCGACGCCCGCCAGGCCCCGCGCATCGAGGTCGACCAGCCACGAGCCGCGCGGCTTGTGCTGCTCGCCGAAGGAGTAGTGCAGCGGTGCACCGGCGTAGCGCACACGTGCCGAGAGCTCGCTGCGGCCGTGGATGTGGCCGAGGGCGACATAGTCGGGACCGTCGAACACCGACAGGGGCACGACGTCGAGCGTGCCCTGTCGGATCTCGCGCTCGACGCCGGGCGTGGGCTCGATACCCGCGGCGAAGCAGTGCGCGAGCGCCACCGACCGCCCGCCGCGCACCGCGAGGTCGGCGCGCACGAGCGACATGGCGTGCGACATCGTCTGCGCCTGCGTGCGCAGCGTCTCGTCGGGCCACAGCGGCCGCACGATCGAGGGCTCGAGGTAGGGGATGCCGTAGAAGTGCACGGGACCGTGCTCATCGTCGATCGTGACGGGATCGGCGAGCGTGCGCGGATCGGTGCGCACGTGCACGCCGGCCCGTGCGAGGAAGGGCGCCTGGAATCCCAGCCGCGCCGCGGAGTCGTGGTTGCCGCTCGTGACCACGACCTCGGCGCCGGCATCGCGGATCGCCGCGAGCGCGTCCGTGAGCAGCGTGTAGCACGCGGCGGCGGGCGTCGCGGAGTCGAAGACGTCGCCCGCGAGCACCACGACGTCGACGCCCCGATCGCGCACCTGGCCGGCGAGCGTCTCGAGCACGCCGTGCAGCGCGTCGAGGGTGGCGTGGCCGTGGAAGGAGCGGCCGATGTGCCAGTCGGAGGTGTGCAGGATGCGCATGCCCACACGCTACGGTCGGTCTCCGACATCGACCGGAAGCGCCCCCGCGGTTCGCCGAGAGCGCACGCGCCGACACGCCCGCGAAACACACCGGGCGTACCCTGACCGCATGGACCTGCCCGACGTCTGTGTCGTCTACCTGCTGCGCCCCGGCGCGGCAGGCGGCACCGACGTGCTGCTGGGCTACAAGCGCACCGGGCTCGGCCTCGGCAAGGTCGTGGGCATCGGCGGCAAGGTCGAGGCGGGCGAGAGCGTCCGCGAGGGGGCCGTGCGCGAGGTGCACGAAGAGACCGGACTGCACATCGAGGCCGACGACCTCGAGCCGGCCGGCGTGCTCGACTACCTGTTCCCCTCCCAGCCCTCGTGGTCGCAGCGCTCGCACGTGTTCACGTGCACCACCTGGCGGGGCGAGCCCGTCGAGACCGAGGAGATCGTGCCGCGCTGGTTCGCACTCGATGATGTGCCCTACGCGCGCATGTGGGACGACGCCGGTCGCTGGCTGCCCGACGTGCTGCGCGGCGGGCGGATCGCCGCGCGCTACACCTTCGGCGACGACCTCGCCACGGTCGTTGCCGAAGAGCGCCGGGCGGTCGCCTGAGGGCGCTCAGGCTCTCGTGCGGCCCCGCCGGCGCGACGTGAGGTCGACCACGGCCAGCACGAAGGCGATCGCGAAGAACAGGGCGACCGCCAGCATCCCGTACATGTAGGCGTCGTGGTAGACCACGAGCGGCGGCGCCTCGTCCTGCTCGCGGAAGACCGCCGCGTAGAACAGCGACAGCGCGACGGCGGTGCCCACGGCCGTGCCGATGCGCTGACCGAGCTGCCCTACCGAGCCGGCGAGACCGCCCTGCTGGACCGGGATCTCGGCGAGCGCGAGCGTCTGGTTGGGAGCGATCACGAGGCCTCCCCCGAACCCGCCGACCGCCATGATCCCCGCCATGACGAAGGCGACGGATGCCGAAGGCAGATACAGCGCGGCGAGCACGAGACCGCCGACGCTCAGCAGCACGGCCGCAAGACCCCACACGACGATGGGGCGACCGTACCGCCCGACGAGGTTGCCGCCGAGCCACGACGCGACGGCGCTCGCCAGCGCGAACCCGATCGAGACCATGCCGGCGAACACGGGCTCCAGGCCCAGGCCGCTCTGCAGGTACAGCGTCGTGAGCAGGAACAGCGCGGGCGCGCCGGCGAAGTAGGTGGTGGCGATGAGCGTGCCGTTGCGGAAGGAGGAGACCCCGAACAGGCTCAGCGGGATCAGCGGGTTGTGCCCGCGCGCGCTGTAGCCGCGCTCCCAGGCGACGAACGCCGCCGCGAACAGGGCGAACACGACCAGCAGCCACCAGCGCAGCGGATCGTCGTCCGGGGATCCGGTGGTGAACAGGAACGGCCACATCAGCGCGAGCACCGTGATGCCGAAAAGCACGACGCCCACGGGGTCCAGCTCGAGCCGGCGACGCGATCGTGCGCGCGTCGAGGGCAGCACCCACGCCGCGAGCGCGATGGCGATCACTCCGAGCGGCAGATTCATCCAGAAGATCAGGCGCCAGCCGTCGTCGGGGCCGCCGAGGGCGATCATGAGACCGCCCAGGGTCGGGCCGACCGCCGTCGCGACGCCGATCGTCGCACCGAACAGGCCGAAGGCGCGGCCGCGCTCCTTGCCCTGGAACAGCTGCTGGATCAGCCCCAGCACCTGGGGCATCTGGATGCCGGCGGCCACTCCCTGCAGGAGTCTCCCCGCCAGCAGCACCGCCGTGTTGGGTGCCAGCGCGCAGACGACGCTCGTCAAGGTGAACAGGGTGAGCCCGACGATGAAGAGCATCCGACGGGATCGCTGATCGCCGAGGCGGCCCATCGGCACGAGCGCGAGGCCGAACGTGAGCACGTAGCCCGACACGATCAGCTGCAGCTCGGTCGATCCGGCCCCGAGCGCGGCCTCGATCGAGGGCAGCGCGACATTGACCTTGGACAGGTCGAGGATCGTGATGCCCGCCACGGCGACGCAGACCCAGAAGGCGCGCCAGCGCTGCGCCGACGAGAGGGGGATGCTCTGGGTGCGCGGCGCGCCGCCTGGCGCGTGGGCTGAATCCGACATCTCTCCCCACGCTAGTGCCCCGCAGCCGCCGTCGGGCACGCGCGCGACGCGCGGGTAGCGTGGTGGGGTGAGCGACGACCTCGATCCGTTCGGCGATCTCGCCGAGAGCGCCGACCACCTGATCGACGAGGTCACGGGAACGCCCGACCCCGAGCATCCACCCCGTCCCTTCACCCACGACGGGTCGACGCTCATCGTCGGCGAGCGCGGGACGGGGGCGCGCACCTTCGTCCTCGTGCACGGCATCGGAATGGGCCGCAAGGTCTTCGGCGACGTGGCGCTGCACCTCGAACGGACCGGACGGGTGATCGCGGTCGACCTGCCCGGCTACGGAGAGTCCCCCGAGCCGCCCCGGACGCCGACGATCGAGCGCATGGCCGACACCGTCGCGGCGCTGCTCTGCGCCGAGCGGATCGAGCGGCCCGTGCTGATCGGCCACTCGATGGGCACGCAGGTGGTGGCCGAGGTCGAGGCCCGGCACCGCCTCGCGTCCGCGGTCGTGCTCGTCGCGCCGACCGTGAACGACCGTGCCCGCCGCGCGCTGACGCAGCTGCGGCTGCTCGTGACCGACCTGCTCGACGAGAGCCCCAAGGTGCTGCTGCTGGGTGCGCGCGAATACCTGCGGGCCCGGCCGCACCTGATCCGCAAGACGCGGGCGATGCTCGTGCACCGCCCGGAGCGGACCTACCCCCGCATCGCCGTGCCGGTGCTCGTGCTGCGCGGCGAGGAGGATCCGGTCTCGCCCCGGGACTGGTGCGAGCGCGTCGTACGCGCGCTGCCCCACGGCGAGTTCGTCGAGGTGCCCGGCCACGGGCACGAGACCATGATCCGCGACGGCGGCCCCGCCGCGCGCCGGATCGTGGAGTGGCTCGGCGGCTGAGCTAGCCCGCGGCGATCTTCTGAGCGGTGTCGCGGATGTCGGCGTCCGAGAGCTCGATGCCGACCTGCTCGAGCCGCTGACGCAGCACGTGCTCGATCGCCTCGGCGTCCTTGTCGCCGACATCGGCGCGAGTCTGATCGACGATGCCGGCGAGCTTGGCGGCGTCGGTGGTCGGGTGCTGATCCATGGCGGGATCGTCCTGCGTGTTCGACATCATGACTCCTCTTCGGAGAGATCGTCGTCTTGGATGAGGTCGGGATCGGCGTTCTGCGTCGACTCCGGCCCCTCGACGGGCAGTCCCGCGTCGCTGAGCTCGGGCGAACCGATCGCGTCGGCGTTCTGCTCGGCGCTCTCGCCGTCGGCGGTCTGTCCGCTCTCCCAGCCGCCGGGCGGGTCGGCGTCGATGACACCCTCGGGAAGATCTCGGTCGTGGTCCGCGGTCATGGCGCACCCCTTTCGTCGAGCCCCAGCATCCCGCGCCCGCTTCGCGGTGCCCAGGGGGTTGACGGCGTGGATGCCGGGGGTTACTCGCCGCGCGCGGCGTCGCGACCCCGCCGCGCGTCGTCGCGCACCTGGCCGGCCAGCAGCTGACCGCCGCTGGTCAGCAGCGCCCGCCGCCACGGCAGCACCCCCTCGATCTCGATCTGGATCGACATCGACAGGATCGTGCGGATCAGCACGATGAGCCCGAGGATCAGCGCATCCTCGAGCGAGGGCTTGGAGGTGATCGTGCGGATCAGGTCGGCGGCGACGAGGATCTCGAGCCCCAGCAGGATCGCCGACCCGAGCGTGTTGCGCAGCGTCTGGAACGCGGTGCGGCCGCCCTCGTGCCGCGAGAGCGAGCGCGCCCCCAGCACGAGGGCGATGATCGCGCCGATGATCATCGCGGCCGCGCCGGTCGCCTCGAAGCCGACCGCGATCGCCGTGAAGACGTGCTCCATATCCACGGGGTCAGCCTAGAGCGCCGGCCGGCGTCAGCGCGGACGCAGGCGCAGACCCGACATGCCGCCGTCGACGGCGAGCGCGGTGCCCGTGGTCGATCCGGCGCGCGGGCTCGCGAGGTAGGCGACGGCGTCGGCGACCTCGTCCGCGCTGACGAGACGGCCGTGCGGCTGACGGGCCTCGAGGGCGGCACGCTCCGCGGCGGGGTCATCGGCCGCGCCGAGCAGCCGGCCCACCCACGGGGTGTCGGCGGTGCCGGGGCTGACGGCGTTGACGCGGATGCCCTCGCGCACGTGATCGGCGGCCATCTGCAGGGTCAGCGCGAGCACCGCCCCCTTGCTCGCGCCGTACAGCGCGCGCCGGGGCAGCCCGGCGGTCGCGGCGATCGACGCCATGTTGACGATGGATGCCGCGTCCGACCGCCGCAGCCACGGCAGCGCCGCGCGCGCGACGCGCACCATGCCGACCACGTTCACGTCGAAGACCCGATGCCATTCGGCGTCGTCGTTGTCCTCGATCGAGCCGGCGGCTCCGATGCCGGCGTTGTTGACGACGATGTCGATGCGACCGTGGTCGGCGCCGACGGCGGCCACGGCCGCCCGGACTGCGACGTCGTCGCCGACGTCGACCGTGTGACCCCCGGCATCCCGCGTCGCTTCGTCACGATCGAAGACGACGACCGTCGCGCCGTCGGCCGCGAGCCGTCGAACGATCGCCGCACCGATGCCCGACGCGCCGCCCGTGACGATGGCGACGAGACCCTCCATTGAGGCGCTCACACCATCACCTGGCGCTGGCTGCCGAGACCGTCGATCTCGAGCTCGACGACGTCCCCCGCCCGCAGATAGGGGAATCGCCCCGAGAGCGCAACGCCCTCCGGGGTGCCGGTGAGGATCAGGTCTCCCGCCTCGAGTGCCATGAACTGGGACAGATGCCAGACGATGTACGGCACATCGAAGATGAGATCGGCGGTGCGGGAGTCCTGTCGCGGCTCGCCGTTGACCCGGCTGCGCAGCCGCAGGTCGGAGGGGTCGACCTCGTCGGGGGTGACCAGCCACGGACCCGTCGGCGTGAAGCCGGGCGCGGACTTGCCCTTGCCCCACTGGCCGCCCGAGATCTCGAGCTGCCACGCCCGCTCGGACAGGTCGTTCGCGAGCACGAAGCCCGCGATGTGCGCCGACGCGGCGGCGGGGCTTTCGAGATAGAGCGCGCGGCTGCCGATGACGACGCCCAGCTCCACCTCCCAGTCGGTCTTCTCGCTGCCGCGCGGGATCGCGACGTCGTCGTGGGGCCCCGCGATCGTGTTCGGCGTCTTCTGGAACATCACGAGGTTCTCGGGGGGCTGCGAGCCCGACTCGGCCGCGTGGGCCGCGTAATTCATGCCGACGCAGAGAATCGCCGAGGGTCGGGCGATCGGCGCGCCGATGCGCGGGGGCGGGCCCTCGAGCGGTGAGAGCACGCCCGCGGCGAGCGCCTCCCGCGCGCGGGCGATGCCGCCCCCGGCGAAGAACGCGCCGTCGATGTCCGCCGTCAGACCCGACAGATCGTAGAGGATGTCGTCGGCCACGACCGCGGGCGTCTCGGCGCCCGCTTCACCGACTCGAGCGAAACGCATAGAACTCCCGAACATCTGATCGCTGGGGGCGTTCGTGCCCCCGCTTCGGCCCACATTATCATTTGACCGCGCAGACATCGGATGTTTAGATGGCGCTGTGAGCACCTCATGAGCACGATCACCTCCGTCGCGACGGCCGACATCCGCTTTCCGACGTCGCTGTCGCTCGACGGCTCCGACGCGATGAACCCCGATCCGGACTACTCGGCGGCCTACGTCACGATCACCACCGATGCGACGGGCGCCGACGCGGGGCTCGCGGGGCACGCCTTCGCGTTCACGATCGGGCGCGGCAACGACGTGCAGGTCGCCGCGATCCGGGCCCTCGAGGGCCACCTGGTGGGCCGCGACGCCGAAGCGCTGCTCGCCGACATGGGCGCGGCATCCGCCCTGCTCACGCACGACTCGCAACTGCGCTGGCTCGGCCCCGAGAAGGGCGTGATGCACATGGCGATCGGCGCGGTCGTGAACGCGCTGTGGGACCTCAAGGCCAAGCGCGCGGGCCTGCCGCTCTGGCGGCTGCTGTCGCGGATGAGCCCCGCCGAGATCGCCGACCTCGTCGACTACCGCTACCTCAGCGACGCGCTCACCCGTGACGAGGCGATCGCGATCCTCGAGGCCGCGGCCCCGGGTCGCGACGAACGCGAGCGCGTCCTGCTCGCCGAGGGCTACCCCGCCTACACCACCAGCCCCGGCTGGCTCGGGTACTCCGACGAGAAGCTCGCCCGGCTGTGCCGCGAGGCGATCGCCGACGGGTACCGGCAGATCAAGCTCAAGGTCGGCACGAGCCTGGACGACGACATCCGGCGTCTGCGCATCGCCCGGGAGGTGTGCGGCGATGACTTTCCGATCGCGATCGACGCGAACCAGCGCTGGGACGTCGGCACCGCGATCGCCTGGGTGCGCGAGCTCGCGCCCTTCGGCCTCGCCTGGGTCGAGGAGCCGACGAGCCCCGACGACATCCTCGGCCACGCGAGCATCGCCCGCGGCATCGCCCCCGTGCGGGTCGCGACCGGCGAGCATGCCCACAACCGGGTGATGTTCAAGCAGTTCCTCCAGGCCGACGCCCTGCAGGTCATGCAGATCGACGCGGCGCGGGTCGGCGGCGTGAACGAGAACATCGCGCATCTGCTTCTCGCGGCGAAGTTCGGGGTGCCGGTGTGCCCGCACGCGGGCGGGGTCGGCCTGTGCGAGGCCGTGCAGCACCTGTCGATGTTCGACTTCGTCGCGGTCTCGGGCACGATGGAGGGCCGCATGATCGAATACGTCGACCACCTGCACGAGCACTTCGTCACCCCGACCGACGTCCGGGACGGCCGCTACCGTGCGCCCCTCGCCGCCGGCGCGGGCACCGAGATGCACGCTGCCTCCATCGCGCGCTACGGCGACCGCGTCACGGGGGTCCCGACCGCATGATCGAGCGCCTCGGATTCGGCGCGGCATCGCTCGGCAACCTCTACCGCGAGGTCGATGACACCGACGCCGAGGCCGTGCTCGAGGCGGCGTGGGCGGGCGGCATCCGCTCGTTCGACACGGCGCCCCACTACGGGCTCGGGCTGTCGGAGCGGCGCCTGGGGGCCTTCCTCGCCGGCAGACCCCGCGACGGGTTTGTCGTGTCGACGAAGGTCGGCCGGGTGCTCGAGCCGAACCCCGGCCCGCGCTCCGGCCGCGACACCGAGGGCTTCGTCGTCCCCGACGACCTCGTGCGCCGGTGGGATCCCTCCCCCGCCGGCGTCGCGCGAAGCCTCGACGACTCGCTGAGGCGCCTGGGCCTCGACCGTGTCGACACCCTGTTCCTGCACGACCCCGACGTCTACGACCTCGATGCCGGCATCGGGATCGGCCTGCCCGCGCTGATCGCCCTGCGCGATCGAGGCGTCGTGTCGTCGGTGGGGGTGGGCGTGAACACGGTGGATGCTGCGCTGCGGGCCGTGCGAGAAGCCGACGTCGACGCCGTCATGATCGCCGGCCGATACACCCTGCTCGAGCAGCCGGCGGCCGAGGAGCTGCTGCCGCTGTGCGCCGAGCGGGGCGTGCGCGTCGTCGCGGCCGCCGTGTTCAACTCGGGCCTGCTCGCGGTCGACCGCCCCGAATCCGCGCACTACGACTACGGCGACGTGCCGCCCGACGTCGCCGCGCGCGCTCGGCGGCTGGCCCGGATCTGCGGACGGCACGGCGTCGCGCTGCCGGCCGCGGCGCTGCAGTTTCCGCTGCGGCATCCCGCGGTCGACGAGGTGGTCGTCGGCACCGCTCGCGTCTCGTCGCTGCGCGCCAACCTCGAGCATGCCCGCTCGGTGATCCCCGACGCGCTGTGGGACGAGCTGCGCGACGAGGGCCTCACCGAGGCGTTTCAGCCCGAGAGACCGTAGAACCTGCGCGCGGTGCCGCCGAACACCGCGACGTGCTCCTGCGGCGCGAACGCCGCACCGACGATGTCGATGGCCTGCGCGGTCGACAGACCCCCGGCATCCACCCCGCTCACCGGCCAGTCGCTGCCGAACATGCAGCGCCGGGAGCCGAACAGACGGGCGGTCACCGCCAGGAACCCCGGCACGTGCGCACGCAGCAGATCGTGGTCGGCGACCTCGGCGGCGAAACCCGAGCACTTCACGTGCACGGCAGGCAGGCCCGCCAGCCGGCGCCACGCCCGCTCCCACGCGGCTCCCGCTTCGCTGTGCACACCCTGCGCGATCGGCGGTTTGCCCAGGTGATCGATCACGACCGGGAGGTCGGGGACGCGCTCGAGGGCGCTCGCCAGCTCGTCGAGCTGGCCCGCGCGCACGCAGGCGTCGAAGACGAGACCTCTCGCGGCGACGGCGGCGAGCCCGCGCCCCACCGCGGACTCGCGCAGGTGGCCGACCGGCCGGTTCTGCAGCGTGGCGCGCACGCCGCACACGAGCGGGTGCGCGGCGAAGCCGTCGAGGGCCTGCCCCAAGGCCGGGTCGGCCAGGTCGACGTGCGCGACGAGCCCGGCGAGACCCCGCCATTCGAGCGCCGCCACCCACTCGACCTCGGCCTGTGCATCCTCGATGCGCGCGTCTGCCTCGACGAACACCCAACCCGACACCCGTCCGGCAGCGTCGTCGAGCTCGGACGGAAGCCGGGCGCGAGCGAGCGCGGGGTGCCCGTCGAGCCACGGATAGCGCAGCGTGCCCGGGTCCCACACGTGCGCGTGGGCATCGAGGATCCCCGAGGTCAGAGCGCCTGGCGCAGCCATCTCTCCACCCCGGAGACATGGGCGACCATGAGGGCCGCCGCCAGCTCGGCGTCGTGATCCTCGACCGCGGCCAGGATCGCCCGGTGCTCATCGATGGTGCGGGCGACCGAGCCACCCTCGGTGATACCGCGCCAGACACGGGCCCGCACGGTGTGACTCGAGAGGGAGTCGAGCAGGCTCGTCAGATAGGCGTTGCCCGCCGCCTCGGCGATGGCGTGGTGGAACTCGACGTCATGAGCGACCAGGCCTTCGACGTCGGCGTCCGGCGACACCTCCACCGCCGCGGCGAGCGCGGCGAGCGCCGGTGCGGTGGCCCGCTGAGCCGCGGCCGCCGCAGCCTGAGGCTCGAGCATGCGCCGCACCGCGAGGATCTCGAGGATCGAGTCGTCCTGATGCAGATCGACGACGAAGGTGAGCGCCTCGTGCAGCAGGCGGGGCTCGAGGCTCGTCACATACGTGCCGTCCCCGCGGCGCACGTCGAGCACGCGGATGACCTCGAGCGCCTTGACCGCCTCGCGGAGCGAGCTGCGGGAGAGGCCGAGCGCGTCACTCAGCTCCTTCTCGGGCGGAAGCCGCGAGCCCGGCGGCATCTGCCCCGAGACGATCATCTCTTTGATGCGGAGGATCGCCTCGTCTGTCACGGCCACGCAACCAGCCTAGCGATACATCCGATGTCTAGATGGTGCTACGCGCTGCGCCGCTGCGCGAGGATGCCGCGGCGCTCGGGGTGCGCGGCGAACCAGTCGGCGACGTACCAGCACACCGGGCTCACCGACCGGTCTCCGGCCGCCTCGAGCTCGGAGACGGCGCGCTCGACGACCTCGCCCGCATATCCGTGGCCGCGGAACGTCGGAATCGTGTAGGCGCGGGTCATCGCGACGGTCTGTCCGTCGTCGCGGTAGTCGAGCACGCTGACAAGGTCGTCGCCGCGGCGCAGGGTCCAGCGCGAGGCGTCGGGCTGCTTCTCGAAAATCAACTCGGTCACCACGGCAGACTAAGCCCGCCCGCAGACATCGGGCCTGCGAGCGGGCTGTGAGGTGCTCGCACACGACCGATTGCACGACCGGCGGGGCGGGAGTGCCACCGTGTGACGGGTGAGGCGCCCCGGCCCGACCGGTCGTGCAGACGTCACCCGGGCAGCACCCGCGTGGTCGCCAGTTCGCGATACCAGAGGCCGGAGTCCTTGACCGTGCGCTCGAGGGTGTCGAAGTCGACGCGCACGATGCCGAAACGCTTGGCGTAGCCGTAGCCCCACTCGAAGTTGTCCAGCAGCGACCAGACGAAGTACCCGCGCAGGTCGACCCCGGCCTGCATCGCGCGGTGCGCGGCGGTGAAGTGCCGGCGCAGGTAGTCGAGCCGTTCGGGATCGGGCACCGACCCGTCCTCGGCGACCTCGTCGTCGAAGGCGGCGCCGTTCTCGGTCACCATGAGCGGCTGATCCGGGAACTGCTCGCGCAGCGACAGCAGCAGCTCCTCGAGGCCCTCCGGGGCGATGTTCCAGCCCATGGCGGTGTAGGGGCCGGGCTGCTCCACGAACTCGACGATCTCGTTGCTGCCGGGCCACGCGGTGCCACCCTCGGCGCCCTTGTGACCGTCGTGCGCCTGCCTGGGCGAGACGCCGTCCCACAGGCGCACCGTGGCGGTGGAGTAGTAGTTGACGCCCAGCACGTCGATCGGCTGGTGGATCGCCGCGAGGTCGCCCTCGCGCACGAACGACCAGTCGGTGACGGATGCCGTGTCCTCGAGCAGGTCGGCCGGGTACTCCCCGCGCAGCATGGGCCCCGTGAAGGCGCGGTTCGCCAGCGCGTCGATGCGGCGCATCGCCTCGGCGGCACCCTCGCCCTGCCCCCGAAGCACATGGAAATTGAGGGTCACGGAGTAGTCCGGGTCGCCGGTCGAGGTGGTCCGCAGCGCCTGCACCGCGCGGCCGTGGGCGAGGTTCAGGTGGTGCACCGCGGCGAGCGCGGCCGCCGGCTCGTGCCGCCCCGGGGCGTGTCCACCCTGTCCGTAACCGAGGTATGCCGAGCACCACGGCTCGTTCAGGGTGGTCCAGGTGTGCACCCGGTCGCCGAGCGCGGCGCCCATGATCTCGGCGTAGCGCTCGAACGCCTCGGCGGTGGCGCGCGAGGCCCAGCCCCCGGCATCCTCGAGCGGCTGCGGCAGGTCCCAGTGGTACAGCGTCGCGACGGGTCGGATGCCGCGCTCGAGCAGGCCGTCGACGAGGCGCGAGTAGAAGTCGATGCCCGCCTGATTCACGGTTCCTGAGCCGGTCGGCTGGATGCGGGGCCAGGCGATCGAGAACCGGTAGGCGCCGAGGCCGAGCTCCTTCATGAGATCGAGGTCCTCGTCGACGCGGTGGTAGTGGTCGCATGCGACATCGCCCGTGTCGCCGTTCCACACCTTGCCGGGGGTCTTGCTGAACGTGTCCCAGATCGAGGGCCCGCGGCCGTCCTCGTCGAACGCGCCCTCGACCTGATACGACGCCGTCGCCGACCCGAAGGTGAAACCCTCGGGAAAGACGAGACCCGAGTCCCGGTAGTCTCTGCTGCCCTGCTGCGCCATGCTCACTCCGTCACCTTCGTCGTATCGACCGCGAACGTCTCCGCACGCCCGTCCGGCGTCGTCACGGTCACCTCAGTCTGTCCCTCGCCCCCGGCGAACACACGCAGCCGCAGCCCGTCGAGGTAGTCGTAGTCGGGGCGGTCCTCGCGTGCGCCCCACGGGATCACCGCGCCGGGGCGCACGTACAGCGGGAGGCTGTCGAAGCCGTGCGTCTCGCGCAGCCATCGCCCGCCGTGCGCCGTCTCGCCCGTGAGGAGAGAGGTCCACTCCCCCTCCGGAAGGTAGAACTCGACCTCGCCCGAGGCGGTGAAGACGGGGGCGACGAGGATGTCGGCGCCGAGCATGTACTGCCTGTCCAGGTACGCGGCGGCCGGATCGTCGGGGAACTCCAGCGCCATGGGTCGCATGACGGGCGTGCCGCGTTCGGCGGCCTCGAGCCCGGCAGCGTAGAGGTAGGGCATCAGGCGCATCTTCAGGTGCGTGAATCGGCGCGTCACATCGACCGCCTCCTCGTCGAACACCCACGGCACGCGGTAGGACTGCGAACCGTGGAAGCGGCTGTGGCTGGAGAGCAGACCGAAGGCGGTCCAGCGCTTGTACACCCCGGCATCCGGAGTGCCCTCGAACCCGCCGATGTCGTGCGACCAGTGCGCGAAGCCGCTGAAGGCGAGCGAGAGCCCGCCGCGCAGCGTCTCGGCCATCGACTCGAACGTCGACGTCGAATCGCCACCCCAGTGCACGGGCATCGTCTGGCCGCCGGCCGTGGCCGACCGCGCGAAGAGCACGGCCTCGCCCGAGCCGCGCGCGTCGACGAGCACATCGTGCACGGCTCTGTTGTACAGCTGCGCGTAGAGGTTGTGCATGCGGTAGGGATCGGAGCCGTCGTGCCAGCGCACATCGACGGGGATACGCTCGCCGAAGTCGGTCTTGAAGCAGTCCACGCCCTGGTCGACGAGCGCCCGGAGCTTGCCCTGGAACCAGGCCACAGCATCCGGATTGGTGAAATCGACCAGCGCCATGCCGGCCTGCCACATGTCCCACTGCCACACGGACCCGTCGGGGCGGCGGACAAGGTATCCGGCGGCGCGCGCCTCGTCGAAAAGCGGCGAGCGCTGCCCGATGTAGGGGTTGATCCACACGCTGATGCGCACGTCGCGCTCGTGCAGGCGCGCGAGCATGCCGTCGGGGTCGGGGAACACCCGGGGGTCCCACTCGAAGTCGCACCAGTTGAACTCGCGCATCCAGAAGCAGTCGAAGTGGAACACCGAGACGGGCAGCTCCCGCGCCGCCATCTGCTCGAGGAAGCCCGTCACGGTCGCTTCGTCGTAGTCGGTCGTGAAGCTCGTCGAGAGCCACAGCCCGTACGACCACGCGGGCACGACGGGAGGGCGGCCGGTGAGGGCCGTGTACCGCTCCAGGACGTCCTTGGGCGTGGGGCCGTCGATGACGAAGTACTCCAGCACCTCGCCGTCGACGGAGAACTGCACGCGCTCGACCGATTCCGAGCCGATCTCGAACGACACCCGGCCGGGGTCGTTCACCAGTACCCCGTAGCCCCGGTTCGAGACGTAGAACGGCACGCTCTTGTAGGCCTGCTCGCTGGAGGTGCCCCCGTCGGCGTTCCAGATGTCGACGCTCTGCCCGTTCTTGGCGAGGGGCCCGAACCGCTCGCCGAGGCCGTACACGAGCTCGCCGACGCCGAGGTCCAGCTGCTCCTGCACCAGGGTGCGGTCGCGGGGGGCGCCGCCGTGTCGGGTGAGCTCGACGGGCCCGCGGTCGACGTGCGCGTCGGCGTCGATCTCGACGTAGGCCTGCGCCTTGTGTCCACTGCCGGTGAGCCGTCGGCCGGCGTGATCGAACGACAGCGACCAGGGGGCGCCGCGCCGCACGCTCGCGGTGAGCGCTCCCGTCGTGAGCGTGCCGCCCGCGTCGGTGACGGATGCTGCGCCGCGGCCACCCGTCGACGCGCCGGGCAGTTCGAACCCACCGTGCCAGGCCCTGCCCTCGTGGTGCGCGATGCGCACGCGCACGACGCCCTCGAGCGGGGAGGAGAGGGTGACCGTCAGGACCGGTCGGTTCAACGTGTCGCCGCGCCGCTCGATCACCTTCGTGGGAGCTGTGACGACAAGGCCCGGACCGTCGACGGTGTCCTCGCTCCGCCAGATGTCGTAGGCCTCCTGGCCGTACACCGCGCTCACTCCGGGGCGCAGCTCCCAGAAACCGTCGGTCAGCTTCATGATGTCTCCTCGATGACGCGAACGGCGCCTGCGGGCACGGTGGCGGGAGCGGCGAGCCGCTCCCCCGTGAGCAGATCCACGCCCGTGGCCTCGACCGTGAGGTCGGTGTCGGTGTGATTGATCGCGAAGAGGTAGCGGGATGACCCGTCCTCTCGTCGCGAGAGTTCCACGCCGCGCTCGGCGACGGCGATCGGGGCGATCGCGGCCTCCTCCAGCAGCGTCTCGAGCAGCTGGTCGAGGTCGGTGTCGGATACCCGCGCGGACAGGTACACGGCGCTGCCCCGCCCCGTCACGCGTCGCGTGATCGCGGGCGAGCCGGCGAGGGGTCCGGTCGAGAGGCGCGCGATGATCTCGGCGTCGTCGACACGGACCCTTTCGGTCCAGGTGCTCGCCGTGAAGCCGTTGTCGAGCTGTACCCGCTCGTCTCCCAGGAGCGGGAAGAACTCATCGACGCGCACGCCCAGCAGGTCGCGGAATGCGCCGGGGTATCCGCCGAGCCGCACGGCGTTGTCGTGATCGACGATGCCCGAGAAGTAGCTCACTAGGACATGGGCGCCCCGCTCGGCCGCCCGATTGATCGCGGCGGCATCGGCGTCCGTGACGAGATACTGCGTGGGCAGGAGCACGACGCCGTACTTCGTCAGGTCGGCGCCCGCGGGGAGGACGTCGATGTTGATGCCCCGCGCCAGCAGCAGCCCGTAGAGAGCGAGCGGCAGATCGAGGACGTCGAGCGCCTCGCTGGGGGTGCGCGCGCTTCGCCACGCCGACGCCGAGTCGTGATCGAAGATCATCGCCACCCGGGCGGGCTCGACCCGCGTGCCCCGGATCGGGGCCAAAGCCTTCAACGCCGCGCCGAGCCTTTCCACGTCGCGATAGATCGTCGAATCGCTGCCGGCGTGGGGCACCATCGCGGAGTGGTGCTGCTCGGAGCCGCGTGCCGACTGGCGCCACTGGAAGAACATCGCGCCGTCCGCGCCCCGCGCGATGTGCGACAGGGTGTTGCGCATCATCTCGCCGGGCACCTTCGCCGCATTCACCGGCTGCCAGTTGACGGCGGCGGTCGAGTGCTCGATGAGGAGCCACGGTTCGCCCGTCGCGACGGCGCGTGCCCGATCGGCGCTGAAGGCGAGTTCGACATGACGCTGCGGGTGGTCCGCGGTCGTGTAGTGGTCGTTGGCGACAAAATCGACCTCGCGCGCCCACCGTGCGTAGTCCGCGGCTCCGGGTCCGCGCTGGATCATGAAGTTCGTCGTGATCGGGATGTCCGGCGTGATCTGGCGCAGAACGTCGCGTTCGGCGACGTAGTGCCCGAGGAGGGCGTCCGACGTGAACCGCTCGAAGTCGAGTCGCAGCGCGGGATTGTGACTCGTGCGCACCTCCCGCGGCGGCATGACCTGGGCGAAGTCGCCGTAGGTGTGTCCCCAGAAGGCGGCGCCCCACGCGGCATTGAGTGCACCGATCGTCCCGTGCTTGCGTTCCAGCCACCGCTGCCACGCCTGTGCCGTCTCGTCGCTGAAGCACGAGGAGTTCTCGTTGCCGATCTCGTTCGAGACGTGCCAGGACCGCAGCGCGGGATGCCCCGCGTAACGCTCCGCGATCGCGCGCACCATCCGCAGCGCATAGTCCCGGAACGTCCGCGAGCTCGGCGACCAGGCCAACCGGCCGCCCCGCGACGTGCGCACTCCGCGCGCATCGACGGTGGCGATCTCCGGATGCGCGTCGAGCAGCCACATCGGGGGTGCGGCCGTCGGCGTGGCGAGGTTCACCCCGATGCCGGCGCCCGCGAGCATCCCCATGATGCGATCGAGCCACGCCCACTCGAAGACCCCGTCGAGGGGCTCGAGAAGCCCCCAGGAGAAGATCCCGAGGTTGACGACGTTGACGCCGGCGCGGGTCATCAGCTCGATGTCCTCCGGCCACAGAGATTCGGGCCACTGTTCGGGGTTGTAGTCACCACCGAACACGAGGCCATCCGCAAGCCACGGGAAGGACCTCCCGGCGGAGAGGTCCGCCGCGCGCGAGTGGATCGTCTCTCTCCGCAGGCGTTCGTGCCGCATCGGATCTCCGCTTCCTTACGAGGTCTCGGTCGGGTCGCCGTGCGCGATCATCGCGCCGCCCGCTGCCATGCGGGGTCACCGACTATTTTGTCAATCAACGAAACAATATCATGCGGAAAGAAGCTCCCGCATGGCGGCGACGGCCGCCCCCCGGGCATAGAGCCCGAAGTCGAAGCGCGGGCGCAGGATGCTGACGTCGTCGGGTTCACCCTGCTCGAGGAACTCCACGAGCGATGCACGCAGCGGCTCGGGCGCGAGCTCGACCATGTCGAGCCCCTCGCCCATGAGCGCCACCGCGTCGGGATCGAAGGCGTTCACCGCCTCCGCGATGACGGTCCCGACGGCGCGCGCCGCGTCACGCACGGCCGCCGCCGCGCGCGCCTCGCCCGCGCGGGCGCGGTCGATCACGGTGTCGTATTCGCCGGGGCCGACGCCGGCGTTGTGCTCGATCGCCGGAATCGTCACGAAGCTGTGAATGCAGTCGGTGTGCCCGTTCTCGCAGCGACGCCCCCGACCCCCGATGCGACTGTGCCCCACACGGCCCGCCCGGCCGTGCGCGCCCTGGTGGAGTTCACCGGCGATCACGACTCCCGAGCCGATGCCCGCGCCGATGCCGAACACCACGAGTGAACTGCGCGGCGGACCCGATCCGAACCAGTGCTGCGCGCCGGTCAGCGCATGGACGTCATTCACGACGGTCGCGGGCAGCACGGTCGCCTCGGTGACCAGCCGAGCCAGGGCGACGGCATCCCACCCCAGGAAGTTGGAGTGGCGCAGAACCGCACCCTCCGGAGATTCGGTGACATCGCCGGCGACGGCGATGCCCAGGCCCGCGACGGGGCCGGCTCCCCGCGGCGGCGCGGGTATCGAGCGCGCGATGAGCGCGACGACGTCGGCGACATCGCGACTGGGCAAGGTCTGGACCGACTCGGCCACCGCTCGCCCCCGCATGTCCGTCAGCACCATGTACATCGTGTCGGCGGTGAGCTTGACCCCGGCGAAGTGCACCGCCTCCGGTCGCAGCTCAAGCATCTCGGCGGGACGCCCCCGCGTGCCGAGTGCCTGCGCCGGCCCCTCCACGATCAGCCCCGCGTCGATCAGGTTTCGTGTCGTGCGGGTCAGGCTCGTGCGGGACAGTCCGAGCTTCTCTGCGATGCGCACCCTGGACTGCGATCCATGCAGCAGCAGCTCGCGCAGAACCAGCCGCTCCGTATCGGGCAGACCGGGCCAACGCGGGATCACCGGCGAGGAGGCGGACACGACCACAGCCTAGAACTCCCCTCCGCCGACGCTTCTGCGGGCGCCGGCGCGGAAGTCGGATGCGGTCAGAACGACGGTGCTGCCCGCGTCGAGCACGACATCGAGGACCGATGCGCCCGAGCGGACGCGCACGCTGCGCGTCCGCTCGTCGCGGGTTCGCAGGCTCGCCGTGACCAGCGCGCGGTCACGCCACGTCAGGTCGACGATCACTCCGGGTCGAGCGATCAGCCCCCGGGCCGACCCCGCGGCGAGCGAGGGGGGAAGCGCGGGCAGCAGCCTCAGATCGTCGTGGCTCTGCAGCAGCATCTCGGCGAGCGCAGCCGGGTAGCCGAGGTTCGCATCGATCTGGAACGGCGGGTGCGCCGCGAACAGATTGGGATAGAGCCCACCCGCCCACGGTCCGGTCACCTGCGCCGCGTCCCGGAAGAGCAGCCGCAGCAGATCCTCGGCGCGATCGCCGCGCCCGAGCCGCGCCCAGAGCACGCTCTTCCAGATCAGTGACCAGCCGGAGGACTCGTCGCCTCGACGAGTGAGGGATGCCGCCGCCGCGTCCCTCGTCGGCAGGTCCCATGGCTGGGTTCCCGGAAAGAGGCCGACCAGATGACTGACATGGCGGTGGTGCGCGTCCTCCTCCGCACGAGGACGCGCCCATTCCCGGAGCAGGCCGCCGTCGACCGCGGGGCTGCCGGGAAGGGAGCGGGCCAGGGCGAGCGCTGCGACGGCGACGGGATCATCACCCTCACCGAGACGATCGGCCACCTGGGCGACGGCGTGCAGCGCCTCGCGCGCGAGGGCGAGATCCATCGTCGTCGTCGCGTCGATCGCGCCGATGCTCCCGTCCGCCATGACGAACGCGTTCTCGGGCGATGTTGCGGGCGCGCTCGACCAGCCACCCGCTCCGTCGGGGCGGACCCAGTCGAGGAGGAACATCGCGACGCCGTGCATCGCGGGCCACAGCCTCCGAAGGCGCGCCGAGTCGATGGCCCCGAAGCCCATCGCGTCCGCGATGTGAAGCACGAGCCATGGCCCGGCCATCGGCCACGCCGTCCATCGCGCATCCCCGTGACCTGCCCCGACCGGCGAGGAGAGGAGCCAGGCGTCGGAGTTGTGATGCGCCACCCACCCGCGCGCGCCGTAGAGGCGAGCCGCAGTCTCGGTGCCGGCGATCGCGAGCGCGGAGATGAAATCCCACAGCGGTTCCGCGCTCTCATCGAGTCCCGTCGGGTGCGCCGCCCAGTGATTCATCTGCATGTTGATGTTCAGCGTGTAGTTGGAACTCCACGGGGGCTGCATGGTGTCGTTCCAGATGCCCTGGAGCGTCGGGGGCAGCCCGCCGGGTCGCGACGAGCTGAGCAGCAGGTACCGGCCGTAGTCGAACAGCACCTGAGCCAGGTGCGGATCCTCGGCGAGCGGACCGGATGCGGCGCTCTGAGCGCGGCGAAGCCGGATGTCGGTGGGGAGCTCTTCGCCGGACTCCGACAGCGGGACCGAGCCGAGGTCGACCGCGCATCGGGACATCCGCATGGCGAACTCGGTCGTGTGCTCTGCCGCGAGTTCCGACCAGCCCGCCTCCAACGCGGCATCCACCCGCTCTCGCGCGCGCTCGGCAGCGTCTGCGGCGGATCCCTCCGGGGGTCGGCCCATATCAGTGAAGGTGGTCTCTGCGGCGAGGACGAGAAGAATCTCACCCTCGTCGCGGCGGACGCCGACGACGACAGCGGCCTCGAGCGCGTCCCCCGGCGCATCCGACCAGGTCACGGGCACGGCCTGCGGCTCGTGGGTGGGCGCGACATCGGATGGCAGCCGGAGCTGCAGTTCGGCGCCGTCGCTGCCGGAGGCGCGAGCGAGGACGTGATGGGCGGAATCGAGGTGCCACGCCGCCTCACCGCCACCGCGGATGCGGTGCACGAGCACGCCCCGGGTGTAGGAGACGAACGTATGCTCGTCGAATCCGCCGAGGCCCACATGGTGGATGCCGGTGGCGAGGTCGAGTGCGCGACGGTACCCAGGCGCGTCCGACGTCCCCCTCCGCGTGAGGCGCAGCTCACCCAGCGGGAGGTAGGCCTGCGAGTACGGGACCTGGAGAGGGGCGAGGGCCGCGGCCGCCGCACCGGGGTCGTCGCCGCCGACCGCCTCGCGCGCCGCGCTCAGCAGGCCCGCGGCGCGCTCGGCCGACACGACACCGCCCGAGCGCTCGCTCGAGGGCGAACCCGACCACGCCGTCTCCTCGTTGAGGAGGATCCGCGTCGTGGGCAGGTCGCCGTCGAGCATCGCCCCGAGCGCGCCGTTGCCGAGGGGAAGCCGTTCGACCCACTCGTGCGCGGGGGTGCGGTAGATCAATCGTGACACGTCATCCACGCACGCTGCCGGCCGTGAGACCCGCCCGCCAGAACCGCTGCAGCGAGACGAAGACGATCGCGATGGGGATGATCGAGACGAGCGAGCCGACCACGGTGAGGATTTGAAGGCCGGGGATGGTGATGGAGGCCTGGCTCCATCCCGTCAGTCCGACAGTGAGCGGCATCAGCTCCTGATCGGTCAGCACCAGCAGGGGCAGGATGTAGCTGTTCCAGCTGCCGAGGAAGGCGAACAGCAGCACCGTCACCAATCCTGTTCCCATCAGGCGCAGCCCGAGTGAGGCGAAGATGCGCAGCTCGCTCGCACCGTCCAGACGCGCCGCCTCGACCAGTTCGATCGGCACGGAGGACTGCGCGTAGATGAAGCACAGCAGCACGCCGAACGGGTAGACGAGGGCCGGCAGCAGAAGCCCGGCGTATGTGTTGTCGAGGCCCATGCCGACGAGCAGCACGTAGGTGGGCTGGGCGATCACCGTCCCCGGGACCAGGAGGCTGGCCAGCACCACCGAGATCAGGACGTTGCGCCCCCGGAATCGGTAGACGGCCAGGGCATAGCCGGTCATCGCGCACACCAGGGTGGTCAACGCCGATCCGATGACGGAATAGATGATGGAGTTCAGGCCCCATCGCCAGAAGATGCCGCCGTCGTAGGTGCTGAGCTCCGCGAGGTTCTCGAACAGATTGAACTCGGCGAACGCGAAGCCGGGCGTCGAGAACAGATCGCCCGTCGACTTGGTCGAGGCGATGACGAGCCACAGCACCGGGATGAGGAAGTACGCGGCCGCGACGACCATGACACCCGTCACCACGATCATCCATCCGCGGCTCACGCGGTCGCCGTTGACGAAGGCCGTGCGCCGTCGAGGTGTCGGTTCGGGGGTCTGGGACGCCGCCGGCTCGACCGGTGCGTCGACGGGAAGGGTGCTAAATGCCATCTGCGGCTCGTTTCGTCGTTCGCCGGTTCACGGACAGCACGAGGAGCGAGACGACGAGAGTCGCCAACCCCAGGATCACCGCCATCGCCGACGCGAGGTTGGGGTCCTTGCCCAGTGTCGAGGCGGCGTAGATGGCCATGTTGGGCGTGTAATCGCTCGGAATGTTCGAGGTGATCGTCTGCAGCACCTGCGGCTCGTTGAACAGCTGCAGTGTTCCGATGATCGAGGACAGGGTCGTGAGCAGGATGGCCGGGGCGATCATCGGGAGCTTGATCTGCAGCGCGGTGCGCACCTCGCCGGCGCCGTCCAATCGCGCCGCCTCGTACATCTCGCGCGGCACGGACTGCAAAGCGGCGAACAGGATGATCATGTTGATGCCGATGAGCGACCAGAGATTGATGTTGGCGATCGACCAGAGCACGGTGCCCGGCGCCAGCAGGTTGAGATCGATGCCGATCGACGAGAAGAACTGCAGGATCGGGCTCACCGACGGCTGGTAGAGGAAGCCCCAGAGCAGGGCGGCGATCACACCGGGCACGGCGTAGGGAAGGAAGACGGCGAACTGGAAGAAGCGCCGCCCCTTCACCAGAGCGGTGTCGAAGAGAAGGGCGAGGCCCGCAGCGATGATCATCATCACTGGCACCTGGACGACGCCGTAGAGGATGACCCGCGGAAAGCCCATCAGGAAGTCGCGATCGCCGAAGGCACGGATGAAGTTGTCCAGCCCGACGAACTCGATCGCCGATCCGCCGAACCCCAGCCCGCTCGATTGACGCGAGTAGAGGCTGTTCACCACGGCCACGACGATCGGCGCGACGAGGAAGACGATGAAGAGGACGACGAACGGCGCGACGAACAGGTAGGGGGCCCAGGGCCCCCCGGCGCCGGAGAACCGGCGCCGGGGAACCCGGGGGGAGGCGAGCGAGGTCATCACTGGACGACGCTGAGTCCGCGTGCCTCGAGGTCGGCGATCGCCGCGGCCTGCGCGATGTCGAGCGCCTCGAGGAACGTCTGCTCACCGTTGATCACCTTGGCGAACTCGTCCAGGATCGCGGTCTGGATGGTGCCGTAGTTGGGGCCTTCGACCCAGGTCGCGGGTGTCTCCTCGGCGGATTCGATGAACACCTCGTTGATGACCTGTCCCCCGTAGAACTCGTTCTCCGAGAGCAGCGCCGGCGAGGCGAGCCCGTTCAGGGTGGAGGGGAAGAGACCGCCGACGGTGATGAGCGTCTCCTGCGTGTCGTCCGAGCCGTTCAGCCAGCTGGCGAACTCCGCGGCCGCCTCGGCATCCTCCGTGTTCTTCAGCACGACGACCGCAGCGCCGCCCGAATCACCCGAGTTCTCCGACCCTGCATTCTTGGGGAGCGGGGCCACCGCCCACTGCCCGGCGAGCCCTGACGCGTTCTCCGCGAGGATGCTCGGGAACCAGGCCGCGTAGCTGATCGTGGCGATCGTGCCGTTGTTCACCAGCGCCCAGTACTCCGGCGTCCACATCTGCTCGGTGGTGACCAGTCCCTCATCGAGCAGGGTCTGCCAGCGCTCGGCGACGAGCTGGCTGCCTTCGTCGTTCACGCCGACGGTCCATGCGTCGCCGTCGATGCCGTACCAGCTGCTCTCGGCCTGCTGGATCTCCTGTGCCCACTGGCCGATCTCGCTCGGCGAGAGGTTGGCGATGTACATGTCGGGGTTGGCGGCCTTGAGCGCGCGAGCCGCGTCGAGGTACTCGTCCCACGTCTCGGGGAATTCGAGCCCGTACTGCTCGAAGATGTCCGTGCGGTACATCGTGCCCGCCGGGCCGATCCCCTGCGGCACCCCGTACACGCGCCCGTCGAACGACACCGACGCCCACGAGGCGGGCGTGTAGTTCGACTCGTCCTCGGCGACGTAATCGGTGATGTCGATCACACGCTCGGCGATGACGTAGTCGGGCAGATCGTGTGTGCTCAGCTGCACGAGATCGGGTCCCTGACCCGCATCGACGGCCGCTTCGACCTTCTGCCCGTCGTCGCCAGTCATCCGATGAAAGCTCACCTGGATCTCGGGGTTCTCCTCGTTCCACTGGGCGACCAGATCCTCCAGGCCGGGCACCCAGCCCCAGAAGTCCACCTCCCGCACACCGCCGTCTGCGGTGTCGTCGCCACCACTCGCGGAGCAGGCGGCGAGACCTCCCACGAGGAGCGCACCCGCCGCGGCAGCCGCGGCGGCTCGCATGACGGGGCGCTGACCACGCGTCCTTGCAATCATCAGATGTCCTTTCCAGACGACACTGTCATCTCCCGTCGCGTTCATTCGCTGTGGGATCGGGCCGGCGCGGTCGCAGGTTGTCGGATGTTACGCTCGACCCAACGGCATTTTGTCCTCATGTGAAACAAAAAGTCAAGCCCTTTCGGCAGTAAACATCCGATGTATCCCGCGGACGGAGCGATCATGGCCCTCTCCCACACCGATATGCCGCTCGAACTCCTGCGGGAGTACCGGCCGACGCTCGACGTTCCCGGCGACCTCGACGAATTCTGGCAGCGGACTCTGCGCGAGGCCCGATCGCCCGAGGGCGCCGTCGAGGTGCACCCTCTCGATTCGCCGTTCACCGAGTTGATCGTCGAAGACCTGACCTTTCCGGGATTCGCCGGCGAGCCGATACGCGGCTGGATCACGCGGCCGCGCGCGGATTCGCCGCTGCCCGCCGTCGTCGAGTACGTCGGATACAACGGGGGGCGGGGTGTGCCCGGTGAGAAGCTCGCGTGGGCCGCCGCGGGTTTTGTGCATGTGCTGATGGACACGCGCGGCCAGGGCAGCGGATGGGGCAATGGCGGCGCAACAGCCGACCCGCACGGGTCAGGGCCTGCGACTGCCGGCTTCATGACGCGCGGAATCGAGGATGCGGAGACGTACTACTACCGTCGCGTGTACACCGACGCGGTGCGCCTGCTCGATCACGTGGCGGCGCTCGCGTTCGTGGACGCGTCTCGCATCGCCGTCTCCGGCGCCAGCCAGGGCGGCGGCATCGCCCTCGCGGCGGCCGCCCTCTCGAACATCCCCTTCGCTCTTCTGCCCGACGTGCCGTTCCTCTGCGACTTCCCTCGGGCGATCACCAGAACGCCCGAGCCGCCGTTCACCGAGATCACGCGGTACCTCTCCATCCACCGCGACCGGGTGGACGACGTCTTCCGGACGCTTTCCTACTTCGACGGCGCCGTCCTCGCGGCGAAGATCACGCAGCCGGCGCTCTTCTCCGTCGCGTTGATGGACGAGATCGTCCTCCCCTCGACCGTCTTCGCGGCCTACAACGCGGCGACGAGCACGGACAAGCGGATCGAGGTCTACGCCTTCAACGGACACGAGGGCGGCAGCATGCGCCACTGGCACGACCAGGTGGCCTGGCTGCGCGATCGACTCTGACCTGCGAGAGCGCTTCGGTGCGGGCTGAGCAATCTGTCACATCTCCTCGGGCGTGGCGCCGCAGCATCCGTGCGGTTTGACACATTCCGACTCATTCGGTCATAATCAGGCGCATGACTGACTACGCACGCCCGCTGTCCGCCTGGGAGGCGAACGGGAGTGCCGGCACGATGATGGCCGGCCGCGTTGTCATGTGCTGTCGAATGTGCCGCTGACTCGGTGATACCGCCGGGCTCGTCCGCCGCTTCTGAAACCACGGTGAAGAGCCCCCGAGCACAGGATCCGCGCGAGACGCGCGTCGATCCGGATGCTTCGCCCCCGGCCCCGGGCCGGACCATCGCAGCACTTCCGAACCCGCAGGGTTCCCTTCCTTCCGAGGACACCACCACCATGTCGAACACCGCCCTTCTCGAGCGTCCCGCCACTCGCCCCTCGCACCTTCGCGCCGTCGAACCCGTGCAGCCCGCACCCGCAGCGGCCGCACCCGCAGCTCCCGCCGCACGCGCCCTTCCTGCCGGCACCGCACCCCGCGGCTTCGCGCTCTACGTGGGACTCGACGAGGCCAAGGCCGCCGCCGACGGCGTGAGCCTCGGCACGATCGTCGAGGCACTGCGCCGCACCCTCGCCGAGATCGCCCCCTCCGCCGAGACGTACGCCACCGTCGCCCTCGCTCCCACCAACGCGGGAGGCCGCGACGTCGACCTGGTGCGTCTGGCGCTGCACGAGCCCAGCGCGGTCGCCCGCGCCAAGCCGGATGACGAGGACGAGAACCGCGCCCCCGCGGGCGTCGTCGTCGACATCTCGCGCAAGAAGGTGTTCCTCGACGGTGATTCGGCGGCGTTCACCTACAAGGAGTTCGAGCTGCTGCAGTACCTCGTGCTGCGCGAGGGACGCACGATCGAGCGCACCGAGCTCGTCTCGTCGCTCTGGTCGGCATCGACCGACGACGAGGCGCCCGGCGAGCGCACGATCGACGTGCACGTGCGGCGTCTGCGCGCCAAGCTCGGCCGCTACGAAGACATCGTGCGCACCGTGCGCGGGGTCGGCTACCGCTTCGACCGGCACGCGGACGTCTCGATCCGCTACGGCCACGGCACCCCTTCGCCCGACCGGTTCTGACGTCGGCGGGGCGACGTAGGGTGGCCCCATGACGACGAGACGGGATGCTGTGACCACAGCATCCGCTCGCCCCCTCGAGACGGAGTACCGCCCCGCGCACCCTCTCGATCTGCGCCGGGTGGTCGGTGTGCAGAAGCGGGGACGCAACGATCCCGCCTTTGTCGTCGACGGGCCGGTGATCTGGCGGGCCAGTCGCACCCCCCGCGGAGTCGCGACGCTTGCGCTTCGCGCGGCGCCGGGCGGAGTCGTCCGCGGCGCCGCGTGGGGGCCGGGTGCCGAATGGGCGCTCGATCAGCTGCCCGCGCTGTGCGGCGCACAGGACGACACCACGGGGTTCGACGCCGGGCTGCACCCCCTCGTCGCCGACGCGCATCGTCGCTCGCCCGGACTGCGCCTCGGCCGCACCGACATCGTCTTCGACCCCCTCGTCTGCGCGATCATCGAGCAGAAGGTCACGGGGCTGCAGGCCTTCGCGGCGTGGCGACGACTCGTCACCTGGCACGGCGAGCGCGCCCCCGGACCGACACCGGCCCCGATGTACGCGCCGCCGAGCATCGAGGGCTGGCGCGCGATCCCGTCGTGGGACTTCCACCGCGCGGGGCTCGAGCCGCCGCAGGCCCGCACCATCGTCGAGGCCGCCCGCGTGGGACCCTCGCTCGCCCGTGCCGCCGCGGCGACCGGCGCCGATCGTGATGCGGTGCTGACCAGCGTGCGCGGCATCGGCGTGTGGACCGCCGCAGAGGCGCGCATACGCGCTTTCGGCGACCCCGACGCCGTGAGCGTGGGCGACTACCACCTCGCGCATCAGGTCGGCTTCGCCCTGACGGGGCGGCGCACCGACGACGACGGGATGCTGGAGCTGCTCTCGCCGTGGGCGGGCCATCGGCAGCGCGTGATCCGGCTGATCTACGCCAGCGGCGTCGTCGAACCGAGGCGGGGGCCGCGCCTGGCCCCCGAGGACCACCGAGACCGGTGACCCCGCCGACTCAGCCCGGCGAGGACGCGACATCGACCAGCACCGACTCGACGACGGCGGCCGCGTCGTCCTCGACGATGATGGCCTGATCGTCGGTGAGAGGCTCGAGGTGGAACTCGCGCGCGTACTGCGCGCGCACCCGCTCGATCACCTCCCGTCCGAAGAGCGCCCCGTCCGCGTGCGGCAGCGGAACCACCCCGAGAAGGTGCAGCCCCGTCGTCGAGGTCAGATCCGGCGCGCTCGCGCGGTCGTGCATGGGCGTCAGGGGCGAGACGTCGGGGCCCATCACGACCGCCCCGGCGCCCGTTCCGACGTAGACGAGTCCCTCATCGAGCATAGAGGGCAGCATCCACGCGAATCCCGAGGCCCGCATGTGATGCAGCAGCACGAACACATCGCCGTCCGCGACGTAGACCAGGTCGGATTCACGCAGCGCGGCGCTGAGGCGCGAACCGGTCACCTCGGCGATGTCGACATCGTGCACGTCGTATCCGATCGCGGCGAGCGCGCGCCGGTCGGCGTCGACAAGGCCGGAGTCGGCGCGCTCGCGGCCGGCAGTCGGCACGAACGCGACGCGCACGGCACCGGGGTGCTTGCGCACCCTCGTCTCGACGAACTCGGGGAGGGCGCCGAGCCCCCGCGAAAGAAGCAGCAGATGCCTGGACATGCGATCACACTCCACGACTACTCAACTCCACCCGGGGCGGGTGCGGCAAGACCCGCTCCCGGCCCACACGCCCGGCGAGCCCTAGGCTGGGGCGCATGACGGAGCGAACCCCCTGGCCGCGCGGCCGATGGACCTGGCTACTCGGCACGATCGGACTGCTCGCGGCCGGCGTGCTCGTGGGACTGGTCCTGCAGAACTGGCTGCTCGGGCTCACGATCGGGGTCATCGTCTCGCTCGGCTGGCTGCTCGCCTACGAGTCCTGGCGGGGACGCAACGTGGGCGTGAACGACGAGGATCACGGCATCCAGCTGTAGCGGGCGATCCGTCGTGCGGGGCCTACCCTCCGCGGCGTAGGCGACGTATCGTGTGCGGCAGGAGGTGAGCGGCATGCGAGCCAGAGTCGGAGACCGCGTGCTCATCCACGGGCGCACGGTCGGGACGCCGGAACGCACCGGCGAAGTCATCGAGATCCGCGGACGCGACGACGAACCCCTGCTGGTGGTGCGTTATGACGACGGCCACGAGGGGATCCTCGCGCCCGGATCGGACTGCGAGATCGTTGCGGGGCCGTAGGGACGGCGGCGGAATGTAGGTTAGCCTAACTTGCATGACGACGACCGATTCCGCGATCTCCTCCGGCTTCTCCCTCGGACGCGCCCCGCTCGAGCTGCGATTCCGCAGGGCGGTCCTCGTCGCCCGGGAGCGGCTCACCCCGCACTACGTGCGGGTGCGTCTGCAGGGCGAGGATCTGCGCGGTTTCACCTCGCTCGGCAGCGACGACCACATCCGCGTGTTCTTCCCGGACGCCCCGGTCGATTCGATCGAGGAGATGCGGGCGGCACCCAGCCGCGAGTACACGCCGCTGGCGTTCGGCGACGACTGGCTGGAGCTCGAGTTCGTCGTGCACGGCGACTCGGGCGTGGCGGGCGTGTGGGCGGCGAACGCCCCGCTGGGATCGGAGGTCGGCGTCGGCGGGCCTCGTGGATCGATGGTGATCGAGGGCACCCCCGACGCGTGGCTGCTCGCGGGCGACGAGACCGCCATTCCGGCGATCCGCCGATTCGTCGCGCTGATGGAGCCCGACACGCGGGGGCGGATCGTGATCGAGGTGCAGGACGCCGCGCACGAGCTGCCCCTCACCGCCCCCGTGGGTGTGCGGGTGGAGTTCGTGCACCGCGGCGCGGAGCCGGCGGGGTCGGCGCTGACCACCCGGCTCGACGAGATCGGGGCCGGCGAACGCCCCGACGGCGCTGTGTTCGGGTTCGTCGCCGCCGAGCAGTCGATCGTCCGCTCCGGCCGCGCGCTGCTGCTCGAGCGCTGGGGGCTCTCCGCCGAACAGGTCGTCATCAAGGGCTATTGGAAGCGCGACACCGCCGAGTACCACGCCCCGCACTGAGGGCGTCGACGGCGCGCATCGGGGCCCTTGTGCGTGTCGGTGGTCGGGGCCACACTGGGCGTGCCGCACGGCCGGGCGCGGCATCCGTCAACGACAGACAGGAATGCTCATGGCCAGCCTCAACCCGTACATCTCGTTCCGCGACACCGCCCGCCAGGCGATGGAGCACTATCGGGCAGTCTTCGGGGGTGAGCTCTCGATCGACACCTTCGAGTCCTACGACATGGGACAGGACCCGAGCGAGAACCACCTCGTCATGCACGCGCAGCTCGAGACCCCCGACGGTTTTGTGCTGATGGCCGCCGACACCCCGAGCGGCATGCCCTACCGCTAGCCCGCCGGCATGTCGGTGTCGGTCTCGGGCGACGACGAGTCGGCGCTCGAGAAGTACTGGGCGGGCCTCGCCGAGGGAGGCACCGTCGTCATGCCCTTCGACACCCCGCCCTGGGGCGGCCGCTTCGGCATGCTCACCGACCGCTTCGGCATCGACTGGATGCTGGCGCTCAACGCCCCCGAGGACTGAGGCGCTCAGGGACTGACGACCGTGGGGTCGATCGCGACGATGCGGTCGTCCCCCGGCGCAGGCTCCCCGCGCCCGTCGGTGTTGTTCGTGACGATCCAGAGGGCGCCGTCGGGAGCCGCCGCGACGGCGCGAAGCCTCCCGTACTGCCCCGCGAGATACTCGGTCGCCGTCGACGGGTCATCAACCGCGACGGCCCGCAGCACCCGGCCGCGCAGGTTGGCGATGTAGAGGGTGTCGCCCACGACGGCGATACCGGACGGGCTCGCCGCGTCGGTGGGCCACTGCTGCACGGGATCGACGAACCCCGCGGCCGCTCCCCCTGCACCCTCGAACTCGGGCCATCCGTAGTTGGCGCCCGGCTCGATGATGTTGAGCTCGTCGAACGCGTTCTGACCGAACTCGCTCGCGAACAGGCGGCCGTCGTCGGCCCACGCCAGTCCCTGCACGTTGCGGTGCCCGAGGCTGTAGACCGGCGATCCCGCGACCGGGTTGTCGGCGGGGATGCCGCCAGCCGGCGTCACCCGCAGGATCTTGCCCGCGAGGGAGCCGGGATCCTGCGCGGTGGCCGGATCGCCGGCATCCCCCGTCGTGATGTACAGCGCACCGTCGGGCCCGAAGGCGATCCGCCCGCCGTTGTGGTTGCCTGCCCTGGGCAATCCGTCGATCACGATGGTCGGTGAGCCGAGCGCCCAGGCGCCCGCCTCGCCCTCGAGCGGGTAGCGCTGCACGCGGTTGGCGTCGGCCCCCGTGGAGTAGACGTACAGCGCGTCACCCGCGGGGGCGACGGCGAGTCCGAGCAGCCCACCCTCGCCGCCGGTCGCGACGCCGTCGATGACCGCCGCCTCGCGGACCGTGCCCGCCGCCGTCACCTCGAGAACGCGGGCGGAATCGCGCTCGGAGATCAGCACCGAACCGCCCGCGAAGACCACCGACCACGGTGCGGAAAGTCCCGTCACGACATCGGTGGGCGCCTGCGGTAGCGGCGCAGCGGTCGACGCCGCAGGCGAGGGCGCCGGCGCGACCGCGGACGGCGTCGACGGCGCGGCTGCAGGCGCGGAACACCCCACCAGCACCAGGAGTCCCAGCGCGAGTGCGCCACCACGACACCCGCGGGGGCGGATCAGAACTCCTCGTGCGTGTCGGGGTCGCCGTTCCACAGGCGTCCTCGCTCGAGGGCTGCGATCGCGGCGACCTCGTCGGCGTCGAGGGCGAACCCGAAGACGTCGGCGTTCTCGCGCTGACGGTCGGCGTCGCCCGACTTGGGGATCGCGGTGCTGCCCAACTCGACGTGCCAGCGCAGCACGATCTGCGTCGGGGTGACCCCGTGCACCGCCGCGAGGTCTCGCAGGAGGGGCTCGGTGAGCAGTTCGCTGCGCCGGGCCAGCGGGCTCCAGCTCTCGGTGCGGATGCCGTGCTCGGCGTGGAACGCCCGCAGCGCCGCCTGCGGGAAGTAGGGGTGCAGCTCCACCTGATTGACGGCCGGTACGACGCCCGTCTCGTCGATGAGGCGCTCGAGCATCGGCACGGTGAAGTTCGAGACGCCGACGGATCGGACGAGCCCCCGCTCGCGCAGATCCAGCATGCCGCGATAGGTGTCGACGTACTTGTCGACCGCCGGGTTCGGCCAGTGGATCAGATACAGATCGATGCGATCGAGCCCCAGTCGCTCGATCGACTCCTCGGCGCTCGCCGTCACCTCGTCGCGCCCATGGTGCCGGCCCGGCACCTTTGTCGTGACGACGAGGTCGTCGCGGGCGACGCCCGATCGGCGCACCGCCTCACCCACCTCGACCTCGTTCTCGTAGTTGACCGCCGAGTCGAGCACGCGGTAGCCGGCGTCGATCGCCGAGACGATCGCCTCGATGCCGTCTTCCCCCTGCAGGTTGTACGTACCGAGACCGATCTCTGCGAAGGGCTGACCGTCGTTGAGCGTGATGCCGGGAATCGTGACCATGAGTCCATCCTGCCCCTGACACGCCTACGATGGACCGCACAATGGCCACGTCCTTCGAATCGTCCGCCGCTCTGCACTGCGCGACGATCGTGGTCGGCAACGCCGTGACGAAACTCGAGGGGCTCATGATCGTCGCGCTGGTCGCGGATGCCGAGGTGCGGTATCAGCGGACGGCAAGACCGTACGTCCCGCTCGCCGAGGGATGCTGGGCCGAGATCGAGATCCCCAAGTTCGGGGAGCCGCCACCCCTCGCCATCGATGTCTACTCGAGCGTCTCCGGCGACCACGCGCGCCTGCACGCCCTGTCGCTGCTCGAGGGACTCCGGACGCAGACCGCCTGGAATCTGCGCCCCGACTTTCCGGTCTGAACGCCGACGTGGGCGCACGGATTCACTCGGCTGAAACAAAACACGGCACAATGACGACATGATGCACATCGGCGAGCTCGCGGACCGCGCCGGCATGTCCCTCCGCACGATCCGGCACTACGACGACGTCGGGCTGCTCAAGCCCTCGGGTCGCACCGAGGGGGGATTCCGTCTGTACACCGAGGACGACCTCGTCCGCCTGCTTCTCATCCGCCGGATGAAGCCGCTCGGCTACACGCTCGAGCAGATGGGCGAGCTGCTCGGGGTGATCGCGGCGCTCGCCGCAGATCCCGACGACGCCGACCAGCGCGCGGCCTTCGCGCGCATCGCGGCCGAGGCGACCGAGCGCCGCGATCGTCTGCGACTGCACCTCGAGTACGCCGACGAGTTCCTCGAGATCCTGCGCGAGCACTGACGCGCAGGATCTTCTCGGCCCCCTGCCGTGATCCCCGGCTCATCCGGCCGGGAATTCTCGCGCCGGGGCCGGGTGTTGGGCTCGACATGGCAACCGTAGGAATCATCGGAGCAGGACACATCGGATCGACACTCGCGCGCGGTCTCGTCGACCGCGGGTATGACGTCGTGATCAGCAATTCGCGCGGGCCCGAGACGCTCGAAGGACTCGTCGCCGACCTCGGTCCCCGCGCCCGGGCGGCGACGCCCGCCGAGGCCGCGGCCGCCGGCGACTGGGCGATCGTGACGGTGCCGCTCAGGGCGATCGACGCCGTGCCGGTGGAGCCCCTCGCGGGCAAGATCGTCGTCGACACCAACAACTACTACTGGGAGCGCGACGGCCGTATCGCGCAGCTCGAGGAGAAGACGACCACGACCAGCGAGATGCTGCAGGAGCGCCTGCCCGCCTCGACCGTCGTCAAGGGCTTCAACCACATCATGTCGGGACAGATCCTCACCGACGGCACACCCGCGGGCACAGAGGGACGACGGGCGCTTGCCACCGCGAGCGACTCCACCGTCGGCGTCGAGTTCATCACGCGCCTGTACGACGAGTTCGGCTACGACACCGTCAGCACCGGCGCGCTCGCCGAGAGCTGGCGCGTCGAGCGCGATCAGCCCGCATACGTGGTGCGCCAGAGCGCGGACGAGCTCGAAGCCAATCTCGCGCGCGCCGAGCGGTGACCCAGGCGTCACTCCTTACGATCCCGGGACAGCCGCGTCAAGACCCCTGACGCGGGCGCTCCCAGACCCCAGACTCGGGGGATGAGACTGCTCGTGACCGGCGGCGCCGGTTTCATCGGCGCCGCCGTCGTCCACGCTGCCGCGGCGCGCGGGTGGAGCGTGCGTGTGCTCGACTCGCTGCGCGCCGACGTGCACGCGGCCGACGCTGCGGCGCCCGAAGGCGTCGAGTTCGTCGCCGGGGACGTCCGGGATGCTGCCACCGTGCGCCGCGCTCTCGACGGCGTCGACGCGGTCGCGCATCAGGCCGCGAAAGTGGGGCTCGGGGTCGACATGTCGGACGCGCCCGACTACGTCGCCTCGAACGACCTCGGCACCGCTGTGCTGCTCGCCGAGATGGCGGGCGCCGGCATCCCCCGACTCGTGCTCGCAAGCTCCATGGTCGTGTACGGGGAGGGCGCCTACACCGGCGCCGACGGCCCCAGCCGTCCCGTCGCACGCCGCATCGCCGATCTCGATGCGGGACGGTTCGAGCCGCTCGGGGCGGACGGCGAACCCCTCGAGCCCGCGCTGCTCGACGAGTCGGCGACCCTCGACCCCCGTAACGTCTACGCCGCCACCAAGCTCGCGCAGGAGCACCTGACCCGGGCGTGGGCGCGCGGGGCGGCGGGATCCGCCGCGCTGCTGCGTTATCACAACGTCTACGGCCCCGGCATGCCGCAGAACACGCCGTACGCGGGTGTCGCGTCGCTCTTCCGCTCCGCGATCGAGCGCGGCGAGGCGCCGCGCGTGTTCGAGGACGGCCGGCAGCGCCGCGACTTCGTTCACGTGCGCGACATCGCCTCGGCCAACGTCGCGGCACTGGAATGGACGGCGCACGCACCCCGAGGCGAGGCGCGTGCCTTCAACGTCGGCAGCGGCGAGGTGCACACGATCGGCGAGGTCGCGGCCGCGCTCTCCCGCCACGCGCGCGGCGCCGAGCCCGTCGTGACGGGCGGATACCGGCTCGGCGATGTGCGCCACATCACGGCGTCGTCGGCGCGGCTGCGGGGCGAGCTGGGCTGGCTTCCCGCCGTGTCATTCGACGAGGGCATGCGGGAGTTCGCCACCGCTCCCCTGCGCGCCGCGGCGGGCGCACCCGCGGGGAGTGCGCGATGACGCCCGCCGTCGATGTGATCCTGCCCTGCCTGAACGAGGCGGGGCCCCTGCCCTGGGTGCTCACGCGGCTGCCCGCGGGATATCGGGCGATCGTGGTCGACAACGGCTCCACCGACGGCTCGGCCGACATCGCGCGCGGATACGACGCCCTCGTCGTGCACGAGGCGCAGCGCGGGTTCGGGGCGGCGGTGCACCGCGGGCTGCTCACGGCGACCGCACCCGTGGTCGCGTTCTGCGACGCGGACGCCTCGATGGATCCGGGTGATCTGCCGCTCGTAGCAGGCCCCGTGCTCGCCGGCGAACACGATCTCGTGCTGGGCAGGCGGCGCACGACGAGCCGCGGCACATGGCCCGCGCACGCCCGGTTCGCCAACTGGGCCCTCGCGCGCCTCATGCGCCGCGCGACAGGGCTCCCCCTGCACGACCTCGGCCCCATGCGCGCCGCCGGGCGCGAGCCGCTGCTCGCCCTCGGGTTGCGCGACCGGCGCAGCGGCTACCCGCTCGAGATGGTGCTCACCGCCCGCCGCGAGGGCTGGTCGATCCTCGAGGTCGACACACCCTATTCCGCGCGCGTCGGGCAATCGAAGGTGACCGGCACGATCAAGGGCACGATCACGGCGATCCGTGACATGTCCCAGCTGCTGGCCGAACACAAGAAGGACGCCGCACGCGGCCGGACCGAGAGGGTGCGCCCATGACGACGCTGATCGTGATCGCGAAGGAGCCGCTTCCCGGCCGCGCGAAGACCCGCCTGCATCCCCCGCTCTCGCTCGAGCAGGCCGCCGAGCTCGCGGCCGCCGCGATCGATGACACCCTCGAGGCCATGGCGTCGGTGCCGGCCTCGCGACGCGTGCTGCTCTACGCGGGCGAGCGGGTGCCGGCATCCGCCGTCGGCTACGACGTCATCGCGCAGTCCGAGGGCGGCCTCGACGAGCGCCTCGCGGCGGGTTTCGACGCCTGCGCGGGGCCGACGCTGCTGATCGGCATGGATACCCCGCAGGTGCGCGCCCGCGATCTCGCGCCGGCCTTCGGCGCCTGGCCCGACGACATCGATGCCTGGTTCGGTCCGGCCCTCGACGGCGGGTTCTGGGCTCTGGGCATGCGCGAACCCCGCGGCGATCTGATCCGGGGTGTGACGATGTCGCATCCCCAGACCGGCGCCCGTCAGCGGCGGCGCCTGACCGATGCGGGCCTGCGGGTCGGCACGCTGGCGACACTGCGCGATGTCGACACCATCGCCGACGCCGACGCCGTGGCCGCCCTCGCACCGCAGACGGCGACGGCGCGCCTCATCCGCTCGTTCCGGTCCGCCGCGGTCGCCTGACGCGCCACGCCCACACGGCGATCGCCGCCGCGGTGACCGCCGCGAGCACCGCGACGAAGACGCCGAGATTCAGGGCGTAGTCCAGCGGCAGCACCGAGGGGTTCGCGGTGCCCGCCGCCTTCTTCAGGATCTGCGGCACGACGACGGCCGACATGATGAGCGCGACGACGAGCGCGCCCTGCGCGATGAGGAACGGCACGAACGGCATCCGATGGCCGGCGCGCCGCGCGAGCACGCTGACCACCACGACCGCCATCGCCGCGACGCCGTCGTGCACGACGAGCGCGCCGATCAGCCACGCGGCCACCGCGGGATATCGCTCGGGCGGGACGTCCTGCACGAACACCAGGGCGCCACCGGCGAGCAGCACGACACCCGAGGCGATGAGCGCGACACGCCAGATCTGCATCGCGTCGGCGCGCTGCGTCACTGTGGGCATCACATCACCTCCAGCCGGCTCAGCCACTTGGTCTGCAGCACGCCGGGGCGGGCCGGGGCGATGATCCTCGCGGGGAAGCCGTGGTCGATGTCGAGCACCTCGCCCTCGAGCCGCAGGGCGACGAGGGTCAGATCGTCGCGGACGAACTCCCGCGTCATCTGCGACGTGCCGAACCTGCTGTTGGTCTGCAGGCTCACCACGCGAACGGCGGCGGATGCCGGGGCCCCCACCTCGTCCATCAGGTCGCGCAGCCGCGGACCCGACCAGTTCGCCATCTGGCTCCAGCCCTCCACGCACGCGATCGGCAGGCGCACATCGTGCTGAGGCAGCGCGGTCAGCGCGGCATAGTCGAAGACGCGGGTCGTCGCACCGTTGGCGACCGTGAGCGTCCAGTCCTCCGCGGTGGCGAGCTCGACGACATCGGCGGCGCGGGCCGTGCGGTTGACCGGCAGCCCCTGCGGGCCGACCCCCGCCTTGCGCGGCGCGAAGACGTTGATCGGATCGAGCACGCGGAAGGACTGTCCCGCGGTGAGCAGGACGACGGCCCCCGTCGCGGTCGCCGTCGTGGCGAAGAAGGCGCGGCGGCTCAGCCTCACCCGCGGGTCGGGCGGCTCGGGAGCCGGGGCGCGATCGATCCACGCGAACAGGCGCCCGGTGACCCCGGCATCCGCCCTCTCGCCGGTGCGCCGGCGCAGCTCGTCGGGCACGTCGAGCACGGCGTCGGGATCGGTCGGGGCGTCCCGCTCGGCATCCGCCGCGCTCCTCTTGCTCCAGTTGCGGGCGATGACGGGGAGCTTGACCCCGATGTGGATCGCGAGCGAGCCGATCACGACGAGCGAGAGGGCGAAGTGCACGGTGCGGAAGGAGAAGCCGAACAGTGCGTAGAGCTGGTACGTGTTGAGCAGCCCGATCGCGACCTGCACGAGGGAGGCCGCGACGAACAGCGCGATCGATGCCCGCTCGAGCAGATGCGCGACAGATCGCACGGGCGGCGACTGGAAGAGCTGGGGGAACACCGCGTAGAGCTTGGCCAGCAGCAGCGGCAGGCAGGCGATGCCCGCGGTGATGTGCAGCCCCTGGGTCACCTGATAGAGCCAGAGCGGGCGGGTCGGGAACACCATCCACGGCAGCGGATCCTGAAGGAAGTGACTGTAGAGGCCCGTCGCGAACAGATCAGGAAGGCGGCCCCGAGCAGGCGCCCGATGACGACGGCCGTGCGGGCGTTGCGGGAGGGTGCGCGCAACGCGTGGCGCGTCTGATGGAGCAGGCGCTGGAGGCGGGGGGCGATGTTCATGGCGTCGTATCAGGCCGATGCCGCGACGTGCCGCGGCAGCCGCACGTCGAACCGGCAGCCGCCGGGGATGTTCTGCACCGACACCAGGCCCGCGTGGGCGTGCACGATGCCCTGCACGATCGCGAGCCCCAGACCCGCCCCCGCGGAGTCGATCGGGCCCGTGCCGCCTTCGCGAACCGGCGCGGGTGTGCGCGAGGGAGTGCCGCGCCACCCGGCCTGGAAGATGCGCGACAGGTCTCCCTCGGGGATTCCACCCCCGGCATCCTGCACGCTCAGCACCACCTCGTCGCCGGTGCGCTCCACGCGCACCGAGATCTCGCCGCCCGCGGGCGTGTGCTGGATGGCGTTCGTGACGAGGTTGCCGACCACGCGGGCGAGTTCGCGGGGATCGCCCGTGACCATGACGTCGCGCGCACCGGCCTCGCGCAGCACCACGCCCCGTGCGCGGGCGAGGTCGGCCAGGCCCGCCACGGCGTCGCTCACGAGGTCGTAGAGCGAGAACTGCTCCATGCTCAAGGCGAGGGTGCCGGAGTGGATCTTCGACAGCTCGAACAGGTCGTCGACCATCGCCGAGAGCCGGTCGACCTGGGCGCGCATCTGCCGGTGGAAGCGCTGGGGGTCATCGGCCATCCCGTCCTCCAGTGCCTCCGCCATCGCGCGCAGGCCCGCCAGCGGTGTGCGCAGGTCGTGCGAGATCCAGGCCACGAGTTCGCGGCGCGACGAATCGAGCGCCTCGACCTCTTCGCGAGCCTCGGCCAGCCGCCTGCTCGTGTCGGCGAGGTCGGCGGCCAGCGCCGCGAACTCGGTGCTCTCGCGCTTGGTCGCTGTCGTCTCGACGCGGGCACCGTCCCCGAGGGCACGCGTCAGCTCGCGAAGGCGGCGGCTGTCGCGGGCGAAGGCGCGACCGAGCACGAGGGCCACCCCGAGCGCCATGACGGCCGCCACCCCCGTGATCCAGAAGGCGACGGTCAGGTCGTGCGGCGAGATGTACATCGCCTGGGCGACGGCGATCAGGCCCGCCACGACCGCGACGACGGGGGCCGCCACGACGACGCAGAGCTGCACGAGCATCGACCGTCGGCGGGTCAGGCGCAACACGAGAAGGCCGAGCGCGCCGACGATCGCCGCACACACCAGCGCGGTGGCGACGACCGCCACCAGGTCAGGAAACGGCAGCACGGGTGTGGCCCCCTCCGAGGTCGAGGCGGTAGCCGACGCCCCACACCGTGACGAGGTAGATCGGGTCGGTGGGGTCCGCCTCGATCTTCTCGCGCACCCGGCGCACCGTCACGGTGACGGTCGAGAGGTCGCCGAACTCCCAGTGCCAGACGGACTTGAGCAGCTGTTCGCGGCTGAACGCCTGCTGCGGGTGGGTGAGCAGAAAAGCGAAGAGGTCGAACTCGCGCACCGACAGGGCCAGCGGTGCGCCGTCGCTGGTGACGGTGCGGGCGGTCGTGTCGAGCACGAACGGGCCGAGGGTCACGGGGCCCGTGGCCGACGCCTCGACGGGGCTGCGCCGCAGGATCGACTGCACCCTCAGGGTCAGCTCGCGCGGCGAGAACGGCTTGGTCAGATAGTCGTCGGCGCCCGCCTCGAGCCCCGTGATGCGGTCGTCGGTGGCGCCGAGCGCCGTGAGCATGAGGATCGGCACGCGTGAGCTCTCCCGTACACGGCGGCACACGTCGATGCCGTCCATGCCCGGCAGCATCCGGTCGAGCACGATCAGATCCGGCGGATCGGCGGCGATGGCGGCCAGGGCGCCGGGGCCGTCGACGGCCTCGCTGACGATGAGACCCGCCGAGCGCAGGTAGCTCGTCGCGACCTCGAGCACCGTCGGGTCGTCCTCGACGACGAGCACGCGCCGATCGACGACCTCGCGGGCGGGCGAGGCGTTCGGCTGCGGCGACGTCATGTCGACAGGTTAGGTCGCCCCGCCGTCTCGCGGTATGACGAGGGGGATGCCGGGGGCCACTGTCCGCGATTCGTAAGGTCGCCCAGAGCGCAAGGGGGTTCGCCGGACCGCGGGTGTTTCGTAGGGTCGGAGGATGCCCGACGCCACCCCCGCGCACGAGCCCGCATCCGCCGCCGCGCGCGCGCACGAGCCCGCGGTCCCACGCGTCCCGCGCGTTCCCGGGCACGAGGCCCCAACCGGCCACGCACCGGGGCGCGTCGCGGCCTGGGTGGGCCTGGCGGTCGCCCTCGTGCTGATCGCCGCCGCCATGATCATCCCGGCCGCGACCGGATGGAACGTTCGGGTGCGCTGGTTTCCGCCGCTGCACGCCGAGTGGATGCCGCGACTCGGGCCCGGAACGATCGCCGCCGTGGTGCTGGGCGGGCTCGCCGTCGCGTACGCCGCCCGGATCGCAGGCCGAGCCCGTTACGGGTGGCTGCTGCTCTGGGTGTATCTCGCGGCGTCCGCGTGGCTGCTCTCGCTCGCGCTCGTCGACGGGCTCGATGGCATCGGGGTGATCCTCGACACGCAGTACGAGTACATGAACACGGCGCGGGCCGTGACCGACTTCGGCGCGACGCTGCAGGAGTACATCTCGCGCATCCCGCTCGACTCGGTCGACAACTGGCCGGTCCACATCGCCGGGCACCCACCGGGGGCGCTGCTGTTCTTCTACGTGCTCGTGCAGGTCGGCCTCGACACGGGGCTCGCCGCCGGGTTCGCCGTGCTGTTCGTCGCCGCCACGACTCCGGTCGCGGTGCTGCTGACGCTGCGCCGGCTGGGCGCGGAGGACTCGGCCCGGCTCGCGGCGCCGTTCCTCGTCTTCGGGCCCGCCGCGATCTGGATGGCGGTGTCGGGCGACGGCATGTTCGCCGCGGTCGCCGCGTGGGGCATCTGTGCTCTCGCGTACTCGGCCACCGCGGCCTCCCGAGGCGCGATGATCGCCTGGAGCGCAGCATCCGGCCTCATTCTCGGGTACTGCGTGATGCTCTCGTATGGACTGCCGCTGCTGGGTGTGCTCGCGGTGACGGTGCTGGTGATCGGGCGCACATGGAAGCCGTTGCCGGGTGCGATCGTCGCGGCGCTCGCGGTGGTGCTCGCGTTCGCCGTCGCGGGTTTCGCGTGGTGGGAGGCCTACCCCGTGCTCGTCGAGCGCTACTGGGCGGGGATCGCGACCAGACGCCCGATCGAGTACTGGATCTGGGGCAACTTCGCCGCCCTCGCCTTCAGCGCGGGGCCCCTCGTGGGTGCCGCGGTCGCCGTCGCGATCGCGCGCGTGCGAGGCTTTCGCACGCTGACGCCGGCGCTCGCGACGACCGTGCTGCTGGCGTTGGCGGGCTTGGCGATGGTCGTGCTGGCCGATCTCTCGGGCATGAGCAAGGCCGAGGTCGAGCGCATCTGGCTGCCCTTCGTGCCGTGGATGCTGGTGGGCACCGCCCTGCTGCCGCCGGCGTGGCGCCGTCCCGGGCTCGTGCTGCAGGTCGTTTTCGCGATCGTCGTGCAGCATCTGCTCTTCACCGGCTGGTAGGACGCAGGGGTGAGTTCGGCGCAGGATCCGCGGGAGGCGGCGGCACGATACCGGCTCGAGCGCGCGGCCGCGGACGAGGCCCGCGCGCGTGGCGAGGAGCCGCCCGGGGCGGTTGGCGGGGGCGCCGCGGCTGGCGGGGACGCCGCGGAGCCGCGCGGCATGTCGCAGGCCGAGCGCGCGGCGTTCATCGAGCAGTCCATCCAGCAGGCGATCCGCCGCGGCGATTTCGACGACCTGCCGGGGGCGGGAAAGCCGCTCGTCGGGCTGGGCGCGTCGCATGATCCCGATTGGTGGATCAAGCGCAAGATCGAGTCCGAGCAGCTGCGCGGGCTGGGGCCGCCCGCGCTCACGCTGCGGGTGGAGAACCGGCAGCTCGATGCCCGCCTCGACGAGCTCGCGCGCGAGGCCGACGTGCGCGAGGTGCTCGAGGACTTCAACCGCCGCGTCGTCGAGGCGCGCCGGCAGTTGCTGGGCGGACCTCCCGTCGTGACGCCGACGCGAGAGGTGGATGCCGAGGTCGACGCGTGGCGAGAGCGCCGGACCGCGCGCGAGGCCGCGGAGGTGGAGGCGCGGGCCGCGGCTCGGGCGGCGTCGGCGGCTTCGGCGCGTTCGGCGCGCGATCGCCTTCGGTGGTGGCCGCGGCGGGGACGTCGACGGGCGGACGGGCGCTGAGCGGAGGCGTCTCGGGCGGCATCTCGCGACGAGGGCGGGAGGTGTCGAAGGGCCTTCGAAGGGCTGTCGAAGGGCCGGTGAAGGGCTGTCGAAGGGCTGTCGAAGGGCTGTCGAAGGGCCGGTGAAGATGAGAAAGGTCTCACCAAGAAAGTTCTCGGATCGGGGCTCTTGAGGGTCGATTTCCGGGGGTCGATGTCGGAGGCCCCGCGTAGAGTTTCGAACATGAAGACGAAGCCCGGGGGTGACATGCACGACGACAACGTCGACGGCGTGGATGCTGTCGCGGCGGCCCTTGCGGCGAAGTACGCGGCCGCGGTGGCAGGGGTGGCCTCGGCCGAAGCTGAGGTCATGGCGGTGCTGGCCGAGGCG
>NZ_QFPF01000148.1 GCF_003248605.1 Microbacterium sp. | reverse complement strand
GGAGAGGACGTCGCCGTCGCGATCATCGTGCGACACACCAAGGCGGCCACAGACGGCTCCGCCCGAGCCCTCCTGGAACCAGGACTCTGTCAGGTCAGCACGACCGGTGAGATCGTGCTCGTGGGGCGCATCTCGGGCACCTGCGTCATCGGAGACCTGGCGTGACTGGCAGCCCGAGCCTGGATGTCTCGGGCCGTGACGGACTCGCCAACCTCGCTCTCCTCGGGCTGGGCGCTGTCATCGCCATCGCCGGAGTGCTTCGTGTGGCCGGTAACCTCGCCGCATTCGTCACCGGCGCGACGCAACCGACCGGTGGTCTCGCGGCCGGACTCGGAGTCTTCGGCTCCCCTGCAGACCCCGGGACCGCACTGGGCGCCGCCGGGCTCAATCCGATCGCATACTGGGCCGCCGTGGCGCTGCTTGTGGCGGTCGTCACCGTCGCTGCGTGGTGGGTGTGGCGCGTTCTCCGCAATGCCACCCGCCACGCCCGCTCCGATCCGAACCGCATCGCAGGGATCGCCTCCTCCGCGGACGTGAGGCGCGCAGCATCCAACCGCGCACTCCTCTCCCGAGCCGGACACCTGCGGGCATCGCTCACCAACCCCCAGCCAAGCGACGTCGGATACCTCGTCGGCGTGGCACGCGGATCGAAAGTCTGGACCTCGGTCGAAGACTCCATCCTCGTCATCGGCCCACCGCGATCCGGTAAGGGGGCGCACATCGTCATAAACGCGATCCTCGACGCGCCAGGAGCGGTCGTCACGACCTCTACCCGACCAGACAACCTCACGACGACGATCCGAGCGCGAATCAAGCGCGGCCCGGTCGCCGTGTTCGACCCGCAACAGCTCGCCCCCGGGGTGCCGGCCGGACTGCGGTGGTCACCAGTGCGCGGGTGTGAGATCCCGCTCACCGCGATGATCCGAGCGGCGGGAGTTGCCGCTGGCACCGGCCTCTCAAGTGTCGGCGTCGAGAACGGCGGCTTCTGGGAGGGAAAGACCCGCACCGCACTGCAGTCGCTTCTCCACGCCGCTGCCCTCGACGGCCGCTCGCCATCCGAGCTGTTCCGGTGGACCCTCGACCCCGCCGCCGCGAAAGACGCCGTCGCGATCCTGACCTCGAACCCGTCGGCCGCAACAGGCTGGGCCGAGTCGCTCGAGGCGATGATCGACGCCGACCCCCGCACCCGCGACTCGATCTGGCAGGGGGTCTCCCTCGCATTGGCGGCCTTGGCCGACCCGCGCGTTCTCGATGCCGTCAGCCCAGGCGCGGACGAACAGTTCGATCCGGAGACCTTCCTCCGACGCAACGGCACCCTGTACCTGCTCGCGACCGGCGCCGGCGCGGGTGCCTCGTCCTCGCTCGTCGCCGCACTTGTGGAGGATCTCGTCGAGACGGCCAGACGTATGGCCGCGAGATCGCCCGGCGCTCGCCTCGACCCGCCGCTACTCCTCGCGCTCGACGAGATCGGCAACCTCGCCCCGCTGCCGTCCCTGCCCGTCCTGATGGCCGAGGGCGGAGGCACCGGCATCACCACAATGCCCGTGCTCCAGTCCCTCGCCCAGGCCCGGCAACGCTGGGGCGACAACGCCGCCACGGCGATCTGGGACGCGAGCATCGCCAAGATCGTCCTCGGCGGCGCCTCCGGTTCGCGAGACCTGCAAGACATCGCCACGCTCATCGGCGACCGCGATGAGGTCACCGACTCGTTCACGGTCGGCGAGCGCGGCATGCGCTCTAACCAGCGATCCACACGGCGAGTTCCGATCATGCCGCCCGACGTGATCCGCACCCTGCCATACGGCACGGCGCTCCTCCTGCTGCGGTCGGCGCCACCGATCGTCACGCGTATGCGCGAATGGACTGCGCGCCCCGACGCTGCAGAGCTCCGCGCCGAAAGGGCTCGAGTCGAAGAGCAGCTGCGCCGGGGATAGGCCACGCACCTATCAGGTGATGGCCGACCCGCGGCCTCACGTAGGAGCATCCGATGACTATCCACACCCAGCAATCTCTCTCCGGGTTCATCGCCTCCGACCCTCAGCTCGCCTTCAACGCGAAGGGCGAGGCCCGCTTCTGGGTGCGCATCGGGCAGGAGCACTTCGACCGCAACGAAGACGGCACCTTCACCCAGACCGAGACGACGTATCACGACCTCGTCATGTTCCGGCGGAACGCGGAGCGCGCCTACGCGATGTTCAACAAGGGCGATGCATTCATCGCCGAGGGATACACGCACACCTCATCCCGCGAACGCGACGGCCAAGCTGTCGAGACCGAGGAGTTCGTCGCCAAGCGCCTCGGCCACGACTCGGCCCGCACGAACTACACCCTGCAGCGCCGTCGCAACGCGCTCCCGCCGGTGGCCGCTTCCGCCCCGTCGAAGCCCGCCGTACGACCCGTAGCGCTCTGAGGCGCCAGATGACCACCGACGAGCCCCTACACATCCCCGGGTACGAGTTCGAGCCGCCTGCCCCGGATGCCCCCGAGCCCGAAGCAGACGGCCTGTCGAGCGTGCCTCACCCGGTGAACTGGAACGTCCTCACGTCGGATCAGGCGGCGTTCGAATGGGTCGAACTCGACCGGTGGGTGAACTGGCTGCGACGCACCTACGGGCTCGGACCCTCGATCATTCCTCCGCTCTGGCACCGCCACGCAGAGCTGGTCTGGGAGCTATCCGCGCTCCACCTGCACTGGCTGTGCGCCTATGACGAGGAGCAGCAGGGCTCCGCTCCCCTGGGCTGGCACCAGGACTTCGCCGAGGCCCGCGAGCGACTGCACGACTGGGTCGCCGCCTGCGGCTCCCGCCTCGATCGCGATCGAGCCACGCGGCAGACTGCCTGGCCCGGGGAGGATCCAGCGCCGTCGGTCGAAGAGGTCACGATCGAAGATCGGGCAGCCGACTTCCGCAGGTTCGTCATCGAGGACGTCGCGCGCCGGCGCGCGGTCGAGGACGCGTTCTTCGCAGGGGAACGCGCCGGCCGAGAGTGAGCCGCAAAGTTGCCTGAATCCTTCGGGCCAGACGGTCCCGCGATCGCCCACATGGGGACCAATCCGAAGCCAACGAGCGACACGCGAGCCGACACGCCAGACGCCCAATGAAGCTCTAGTGCGCGAATGTTGTGCAATACTGAAGTCACTGCGAGGCCGACCACGACCTCGGGTGCGGCTCCAGGAGGCCCCTTGATGGTTCCGAACTCTCCCCCTCATGCGCTCGGCAACCAGGCGGACGGCGTCCGCGACTTGATGATCGACGTTGTACGTTCTCGGCACGATCGCTTCGCCGTTGCGCACGAGATGTCGGGGTCGCGCTACGCGATGGGGTTCGGTGCTCAGTGGCGGGACCTCCTTGATGACGCCTGCGCCGCGCTGAATGAGCGCGGGTTCCAGTCCCACAAGCTGGCTCCCGGCGGCCACAAGGTCGGGATCGTCAACGGCTCCGTGATCTATGTCTGGCGCGTGCCGGAGGACCCGAACGCCGTCAAGAACTTCGCCTCGAGCCCGACCCGCCAGAGCGGCTTCGTTGCCCCCACGCCTCCGGCGGCGCTGTGGGAGCCCAGCTTCGACGACGCCGTCGACGCCGCCGATGCGGCTACGACCAACGTCGAGCCGGCAGAGACTGCGGCCCTTATGGCCGCAGTCGGTGACCCGATGCCTTTGGTGCTCGTGATGGTGCACTCTGTCCCGTGGCAGTTGCAGAAGATCGAGTGGGCGGTCGCCGAACTCGACGGTGAAGGCAAGGTTGAGCTCCACGGACTGGACAGCATCTGGGAGCCCGAGCTTGTCGCAGAAGACACGGTGTCCACAGGCGAAGCGTTCGACCACGGCAGCCCGGTCAGAGTCGACCTGGAACTGAGGACGCGGGAGCAGCCGGGGACCGATGCGTGAGGATCCTCCCGGCTTGTTCGACTTGCCGATACCCGTTGGCAGCCGGTTCGAGCCGGCCAGGCTGACCCAGGCGCGCGTTCGCCTCGGCGTCAGCAAGACCGATCTCGCCACCCAGGTGAAGGTCTCACCCGCCGCGATCGGCCAGTACGAGGCCGGGGTGAACTCGCCCCGGCCCGAGGTCCTCGACCGTCTCGCGATGGCACTGCAAGTTCGCCCGGAGTTCTTCTCCGTCGGCCGTCCGCTTGCGCGCATCGACAGCGTTAACGCGCACTTTCGCAGCCTGCGCTCCGCGCGCGTGAGCGATCGGCAAAAGGCGCTGGCCACCGCGACCCTGGTCTGGGAGCTGGCCTTCGCTTTGGAGCGCTACGTCAGGCTACCTGAGGCTGATCTGCCCTCGGTCCCGGCCGGCACCGCGCCCGCGGAGGCGGCTGCACTATTGCGCGGGCACTGGAACCTGCCCGATGGCCCGGTGAAGCATCTGGTCGCGAACGCCGAGTCCCGCGGCATCGTCGTGGCGGTGCGGCCGCTGAGCGAAATCGACGCTGTCGACGCCTTTTCGGTGGTCGTTCTCGACCGGCCGATCATCATCACGACGCCCCGTCGCACTGAGAACGTGTTCAAACACCGATTCTCGATCGCCCACGAGATCGGGCATCTGTTGTTGCACCGCGAAGTGACCGAGCCAACCGCCTCGATCGAGAAGGAAGCCGACGCCTTCGCCGCCGCGTTCCTGACGCCGGCATCGGCGATGGATGCCGCGCTACCTCAGCGGCTCGACCTCGCTGCCCTCGACCGCCTCGGGCGGACGTGGGGCGTCTCGCCGACCTCGCTGGTACGACGCATGGTCGAGCGTGGCCGCACCACCGAGTCGTCAGCGCGCCGGGCTTACCAACGGCTCAACGCCGTCTACGACGCTA
>NZ_QFPF01000147.1 GCF_003248605.1 Microbacterium sp. | reverse complement strand
AGCCGTGGTGGGGAATCGTCGGGGGGACGCTCGTGGCCGTGCTGATGCTCGCCACCAGCGGGTTCGTGCACACCCGAGCGGGTATCGTCACGGGGTGGGTGCTGCAGGCGATCGTGGCGCTGTCGGCGTTCCTCGTGCCGGCGATGCTGCTGATCGCCCTCATCTTCGGAGGCATGTGGGCCTTCGCCACCATCCAAGGACCGCGAATCGAGGCACGCGCACGCCGCGCGCAGCCGGAAGGAGAATGACATGGCCACCGAAGAGACTCTCGTGCTCGTCAAACCGGACGGGGTCGCCCGCGGCCTGACCGGCGAGATCCTCGCGCGCATCGAGCGCAAGGGTTACGCGCTCGTCGACCTCGCGCTCGTCGAACCCGATCGTGAGCGTCTCGAACGCCACTACGCGGAGCACGAGGGCAAGCCCTTCTACGAGCCGCTGCTCGAGTTCATGATGTCGGGCCCCTCCGTCGCCATTCGTCTCGCGGGCAACCGTGTCATCGAGGGCTTCCGATCGCTCGCGGGCACGACCGATCCCACGACCGCGGCCCCCGGGACCATCCGCGGCGACTTCGGCCGCGATTGGGGCCTCAAGGTGCAGCAGAACCTCGTGCACGGCTCCGACAGCACCGAGTCCGCCGAGCGCGAGCTGCAGATCTGGTTCGGCTGAGCGAGGAGCGCGGCCTCCGTCAGAACAGGCTGCCCAGCACATCGAGGCGCAGCTGCGCGATCACGGCGATGATCGCGTAGCTGCCCACGGTGAGCAGCAGGATCCAGCCCATCAGCGTCTGCGCGGATCGGCGCACCGACGCGGGGGCGGGCAGGATGCCGGAGCGCAGCACGTGCAGCGTCACGGCGTAATACGTGGGAAGAGTGACGGCCCACGTCACCATGCACCACGGGCACAGGGTGCCGAGCACGAAGATGCTCTGGAAGATCAGCCAGATGACGAACGCCATGGCGAGCGTCATGCCGAGCTCGAACAGCCACCAGAACCACCGGGCGAAGCGCGCCCGGGCAAGGAGTGCGGCGCCGACGACGAGCGGCGCGACCCACCCCGTCAGGCCGAGAACGGGGTTGGGGAAACCCAGGACACTGCCCTGCCACGACTCGAGGTTGGCGCGGCACTGGACGAGCACGCTGAAATCGCAGGACAGGATCGCGTCGGGATCCGCCAGCAGCTCGAAGCGTTCGAGCGTGAGCGCGAAGGCCGCATACCAGCCGATGACACCCGCGATCATGAGCCATACCGCGAGCGTCGTGGGGCGGGTGTGCGTCTGAGCGGCGTGCGGCATGAGTGGGATTATGGCACCCGGCGGTGCGTGCAACCTGCCCGCGGCAACCGTGAGAATCCGGTGCCGGGGCCGCGCCGGCGGCGTCGCGACGACGATTCGCGTCGAATGATGCGATAATGACTCATCGATGCACCCGCGGCCGCGCCGCGATCCGCATCGACGAAGACTTCGGGCGATGACTGCCCTTCGCAGCACGAGCCACGGGCCTGCTGCAGACCGAGTGAGTTCGCGGCACCGCAGGTGCGGAGCCGCACGAGATTTCGCCGGGCGACGCGCGGCTGTCGCCCGCAGGGAGTGCGCCAGCAATGGCTGATGAGAACAGTGACCTCGACCGCAACGACCAGAACACCCCGGATGCGCCGCTAGAGCAGGGCGCCGTCCCTGTCGCCGCGGATGCGGCTGAGCCCGCCGCGCCAGAGCAGAACCCGGCCGCGGCGCAGCCCGAGCCCGCTGCTCCCGAGCAGCCTGAGCAGGATGCGGCGGAGCCCGAGCAGCCGGCCCAGCCCGAGCAGCCGGCCCAGCCCGAGCAGCCGGCCCAGCCCGAGCAGGCGGAGTCGACCGCGACCGAGCAGCCGGCCCAGCCCGAGGCGGAGCCGGCGTCGACCTATGCCGTGTCTGCGGCAGCCGATCCCGAATCGGAGGCCGCGTCCCAAGAGCCCGACCCTGAGCCCGGCCCCCTGACCGCCGCGGCGCTCGGGCTGCTGCCCGAGACCTTCGTCTCGCAGGTGTCGACGCAGCTGCACTTCTACGCGCCCGAGATCGTTGCGCTGCCCGCCCTGCCGGAAGAGCCCGCCGCCGACGCATCGCCGCAGGGTGGCGGCCAGGGATCCTCCCGTCGTCGCAACCGCCGCCGAGCGGGCGAGGATGCACCGAGCGAGACCGACCCGGGCACCGTCGTCAAGGTGCGGCAGCCGCGCGCGGTCGAGATGATCACCGAGCCGCAGCGCATCAAAGGCTCGACGAGGCTCGAGGCCAAGAAGCAGCGACGTCGGGACGGTCGCGAAGCCGGTCGCCGCCGCGCCGTGGTCACCGAGGCCGAGTTCCTCGCACGCCGCGAGGCCGTCGATCGTGTCATGGTCGTGCGCTCGAAGAACGGGCGCATCCAGATCGCCGTGCTCGAGGACAACGTGCTCGTCGAGCACTACGTCGCGCGCAACCAGGACGCCTCTCTGATCGGCAATGTGTACGTCGGCCGCGTGCAGAACGTGCTTCCGAGCATGGAGGCGGCCTTCGTCGACATCGGCCGCGGTCGCAACGCGGTGCTGTACTCGGGCGAGGTGGATTGGGATTCGGTCGAGACCGGCAACCAGCCCCGGCGCATCGAGCTGGCGCTCAAGTCCGGCGACAAGGTCCTCGTGCAGGTCACGAAGGACCCGGTGGGCCACAAGGGAGCGCGCCTGACCAGCCAGATCTCGCTCCCGGGCCGCTACCTCGTGTACGTGCCGGGCGGCGCGATGAACGGCATCTCGCGCAAGCTCCCCGACACCGAGCGCGCGCGCCTGAAGCGCATCCTCAAGGAGGTGCTCCCGGAGTCATCGGGAGTGATCGTGCGCACGGCCGCCGAGGGGGCGACCGAGGATCAGCTCACCCGCGATGTCGGTCGACTCATGACGCAGTGGGAGCACGTGAGTGCCCAGGTGGATCACGTGCAGGCACCCGCACTGCTGCACTCCGAGCCCGACCTGCTCGTCAAGATCGTGCGCGACGTCTTCAATGAGGACTTCTCGCGGATGCTGATCCAGGGCGAGGAGGCTCACCGCACCATCGAGGCGTACCTCGAATCCGTCGCGCCCGACCTGCTCGAGCGGATCGAGGCCTTCTCCGGCGACCACGACCCGTTCGATGAGTTCCGCATCACCGAGCAGATCGAGAAGGCCCTGGACCGCAAGGTGTGGCTGCCCTCGGGCGGCTCGCTCGTGATCGACCGCACCGAGGCGATGACGGTCGTGGATGTCAACACCGGCAAGTTCGTGGGGTCCGGGGGAAACCTCGAGGAGACCGTCACCAAGAACAACCTCGAGGCGGCCGAAGAGATCGTCCGTCAGCTGCGCCTTCGCGACATCGGCGGCATCATCGTCGTGGACTTCATCGACATGGTGCTGGAATCCAACCGCGATCTCGTGCTGCGCCGGCTCATCGAATGTCTGAGCCGTGACCGGACCAAGCACCAGGTGGCGGAGGTCACCTCGCTCGGCCTGGTGCAGATGACCCGCAAGAAGCTGGGCCTCGGTCTGCTCGAGACCTTCAGCGAGGCCTGCGAGGTCTGCGCGGGGCGCGGCGTCATCGTGCATCACGATCCCGTCGTCAAGCACCGGTCGGCGCAGCCCTCAGGCGGAACCGGCTCCAACCGTCGCTCTCGCGGCGGGGCCCAGCCCTCGTCGGCGGCTCCGGCCACGTCGGGCACCCACGTCATCACCGAGGGCGTCAAGTCCGCGCTCGCGCAGATCGCCGCGTCCACGCTCGGCCACGGACCCGAAGCGGATGCTGCCGCCGAAGCCGCATCGGCCACCGTCACGGCCGATGCCATCACGATCGTGCTTCCGGAGGGTCCCGGCGGATCGCCGGAGGGGGATCGGCCCAAGAAGCGCCGCAAGCGCGGCGAGCGTTCCGAGCGCGGCGAGCGGGGCGGCGGCGAGCGCGGCGATCGGCCCGGTGGCGAGCGATCCGATCGCTCCGGCTCCGATGCCGCGGAGCGTCAGGGCGCGCCGCGGACGGAGAAGCAGCAGCTTCTCGAGTCGGTGCTGCAGGCACTGCCCGAGCCGAAGGCGCCGGGCCAGGGGCGTGCCCGCCGGCGGGTGTCGACGGGTGTGCTCACGGGCACCCCGGTCACGATGCCCGGTGCGGACGAGTGAGCAGCATCCGCTGACATCATCCTGCGCTCAGGCGCCGGGTGCTCAGGCCTGGGAGCGACGCTCGCGCGCGGTGACCCGTAGACCCGAGTCGCGCAGCGCGTAGACGATCTCCCGACTCGAGACGTGCCGTGCCCCGCCCGCGATGAGGCGGGGGACGGCGTCTTCGGGGACGTCGTAGTGGTCGAGATCGAATCCTCGACGGGGGATGCCGTGCGCTGCGGCGAAGGCGTGGAGCTCGTCGAGGGTCGCGTCGCTGATCAGGTGCGCCCAGAGGCGGCCGTGGGCGGGCCAGCGTGCGGTGTCGATCAGGATCGCCATGGCGTCACTCTAAGCGGCCTGTGCCTGCAGCATCCCGTGCAGGACACCCGGGGGCCGCTTTTGCCACCGGGGTGAGCATCGGGTAGACTCGACCCTTGGTGCGTCACGTGCCGCCACCTCGTGTGCGCGGCGCGACAAGAGCCTAGCTTCCGCACCACGCTCGACGAAGCCGCGGCTTCCCGTGAACATCCCGAGTCGTACGGCTCTCCACATAACGGAGCCGAACAGCTCTCCAGACAGAAGGCGCCCGCCCGGGCTCCCCAGAGAAAAACAGGTGTGAAGTGGTTTACGCAGTAGTGCGCGCCGGCGGCCGCCAGGAGAAGGTGGAGGTCGGCACCATCGTC
>NZ_QFPF01000146.1 GCF_003248605.1 Microbacterium sp. | reverse complement strand
GACTCGACAGCTGTGGATGCGCCCGGGGCGAGCCCCAGGCGTCGGGCGGCCGACGTGATGAGCCCGATGTCGCCCACGGACTCGGCCGCGGCGAGGAGCAGCCAGCGCCGGGAATCCCGCGGAAGCCGTTCGATGCGCTGCACGTAGTGGGCTTCCAAACGAGACCCCACGGGCACGGGTTCTTGCGCGGCCCAGGAATGTGTCAGCTGCGCGGCCGTGAATTCCCGGGAGAGTTCCACGAGCGCGAGCGGGTTGCCGCCCGTCTGCTCCGCGACGCGGGTCGCCAGCAGCGGATCGAGAGGCACGGGCGCAGTCCGATTCAGCAGTTGCACCGACGACAGCGTGTCGAGTCCCTCGAGTTCGAGAACCGGGACACCCGCGGCAACGAGATCCACTCGGGCATCGGGACGGGCGACGAGAACCAGCAGAACCCGCTCGGCTTCGAGCCGCCGGGCGACGAACGCCAGCACTTCGAGCGACTCCGTGTCGACGAGGTGAGCGTCATCGACGAGGCAGGTGATCGGCTCGTGCTCGCCGGCGGCTGCCAGCAGCGACAGCATCCCGAGACCCACGAGGTAACGGTCCGGCGGCGGACCTTCGGCGATGCCCGCCGCGATGCGCAGAGCCATCGCATGCGTCGGCTGCAACGAATCGAGGTGGGCCGTGAGCGGCCGTCCGATGCGCTGCAGCACCGCGTAGGGCATCTCCGATTCGGCGTCGAATCCGTCTGCGCGCAGCACCCTCGTGCCCGGCGCCGTCCGCGCCAGCTCCGTCATCAGTACCGTCTTGCCGATGCCCGGGTCACCCCGGATGAGCAACGCCGCGCCGTGCCCGTTGCGCGCCGCAGCGGCCAGGGCACTCAAGCGCCCCAGCTCGGTCGCCCGGCCGACCACGACGGGATTGACGACGTCTATGGACGGCATGTTATTGAGCACCGGCCGGGCGTGTCACCTCTCCCACGCATCCTCACCGCGCAGCGCATGCTCGACCGGCTCGATGACCAGCTGACGTAGCGGGCGCCGCTGTCGCGGGACGTCAGCCGGCCCTCGTGAAGACGCCGAGCCCGTTCGGCTCCTGACCGGGCGCGGGGAACGTGTTGAAGTACGTCAGGGTGACTCCGGTGATCTGTCCACCCTCCCGGACGAAGACCGCCGAGGAAAGCGATCCGGGGAGCGCGTTCTCCCCCGTCGGCACGAACGACAGGGTGTCGCCGTCCCACGGAAGGATCTCGAACGTGTACCCGCCCTCGGGGCCGAGCGCGCCGGTCAAGGTGCCGTTCTCCTCTGTCACGACGAAGTCGCCGAAATAGGGGCTAGTGTAGGTGCCGACGTAGTCGCCGGCAGGGCCGGCCGCCGCGGCATCCGTCGGGGGCTCCTCGCCCACGAGGTCGCCCGCCGGGTCGGCGAAGTGCGCGAACTGGGCGGGCCACAGCTCCAGCCAGGGTCGCGTCTCTTCCCCGAACTGCACGAGGTCGACGAACTCCGAGGCGATCGCCTCGGGAACTCCCGACGGGGCTCCGTTCGTGAGCACGACGATCCCGATGTCGAGGTCGGGGATCATCGTGGCGTTGGTGGCGGTGCCCCACCCGAAGGCGCCGGAGTGGCTGATGCTCACGCGGCCGGCCACGGTGGTACCGACGTTCATGCCGAAGCCGTAGTGCGATGTGCGCGAGGTCAGGTTCTGGGCATCGCCGCCCGTGATCGAATGGGCGGAGTAGGTCTTCGCGAGCACGAGCGGGTCGATGAATTCCGCGCCGTCGACTTCGCCGCCCGCCAGCACCATGGTCATCCACTTCGCGATGTCGCCGGCGGTGGAGGCGACGCCACCCGCGGGAGCCTCGGCGTCGGCGTCACGGTCGAACAGCTGCTCGTACTGACCCTCTCCGGTGCGCGCGTGCATGGCCGCACGATCCTCCGCGGCGAGGTACTCGTCGTGGACGGTTGTCGTGGACGTCATGCCGAGCGGATCGAACAGCAACTCGTGCGCCGTCTCGGCCCAGGACTGGCCGCGCGACGCCGCGACCGCCTCGGCGCCCACCGTCAGCCCGAAGTTCGAGTACTGATACGTGTCGCGGAACGATGCCAGGGGAATCTGGTCCATGTGGGCCATGATGTAGTCGACGTCGAAGCCGATGTCCTCGAGGTCGTCGCCGCCACCGGTCGGGATGCCCGTGCGGTGCGAGAAGAAGTCGGCGATCTTCGCATGCTCGCTCACGTACGGATCCTTCAGCGCGAAGTCCGGGAGGTACTCGATGACCGGATCTTCCCACGACAGATCGGCGTCGTCGGTGATCGCCTTGGCCACGACGCTCGACGAGAGCGGCTTCGACAAAGACGCGATCTGGAACACGGTGTCGACGTCGACGGGCTCGTTTGTCGTCACGTCCCGCACGCCGTATCCCTCTTCGAACACGACCTCGCCATTCGAGACGACGGCGACTGCCGCGCCGGGCACTCCGGTCTGCTCGAGCGCCTTCTCGATGAACTCGGGAAGCGCATCGACGGCCGCGGACACTGCCGTGTCGCGATCCGTGTAGAGATCGACGACGTCCTGGCTGGGCGCCTGCCCGAGGGCGACGGGCAGCCCGCTCGCTGACGACTCGCTGTCGTCCGCCTCGAAGGTGCACCCCGTGATTCCCAGCGCGAGTGCTGCCACCGCCGAGACGGCGACGAAGCGGACGATGCCCTTGCTCGTGCTGCTGCTCATACCGTTCACGTCACTGGCTCCCCCGTTGTCTGTCGCTGGCGGACCCATGACTCCCTATTCCCGCATACGAAGCCATGGGCCCCGAGTCCCCCCACAGTCGTCAGTGTGGCTGGACGGAAGCGGACATCACAAGCTCCGCTTCCGGCCATGACCTCAAGAGGACGTCCGGATGCGGTCACATGCGTCATGATGGTGTCCACGCGTGCTCCGGAGGTCGACATGGACGATAGGGCCCTTCTCGAACTGATCTATCGCAGCCGCCCGCAGACGGTGGCGGAGCTCGCCACCACCGCGCACGCCGATGAGGGTGACACCGCCGAAGCCGTTGCGCGGCTCGCGCGGGAAGGCGCGGTCTCGGTGCGCGACGGCGCGATCGCGTATGCGACGCCGGCGGTGTGGACGGCCGATGTCGTCGAAAGCGAGATCCGTGCGATGCGGCAGAAGGCAGACCAGGCCGCGACGCAGATCGAGGCACTCGTCGCAGATCTTCCAGGCCTGCTGCGCCACTGGGCCGTGGGCGAAGCATCCGGCGACGTCGTTCCCGTCTTCGTGCGACACGGACCGCGGGCGGCAGAAGACCTCTGGTATGACATCGCACGGGAGCAGAGCGACACGGCCTGGGCGGTACTTCCCGATCTCGGACGCTTCCTGCAGACCGATCCCGCGCGCGCCAGCCGGTTCGCCGAGGTGTTCGCCGGCAAGCGGTCGGTGCGAGCGCTCGTCCCGCGTTCCATGGCCGAGGACGCTCGGCTCGTGGCGATCGCCGAGCGCTACGGGGCCGTCGGCGTGGAGTTCCGCCTGCTCGACGACCTGCCCAGTTGGTTCTGGATCGACGGGGAGGTGCTCGCGCTGCCGATCGAGTGGGGCGAGGGATGGCCGTCGAGCGTGATCGGGCTCCGGAGCGCGTCGCTCGCCGAGCTGGGGCGAAGCCTGTACCGCGAGCTCTGGCGTCGCGGCGAGCCGATCGGCGGTGTGGAGCAGCCGTGGACGCCACTCCTTGCGCTGATGAAGCAGGGCGTCACGCTCGATGCTGCATCCCGCAGGCTCGGGATCAATCCGCGCACGGGCCGGCGACGCATCGCGGCGGCGATGGAGCAGTACGGGGTGTCGACGCTGTTCGCCCTGGGAGTGGCGTGGGCCGCGGACGGGAAGCCCACCGTGCGCTGAGGGGCGCCCCGAGAGACGCGAACACGAGTGCGCATCGCGCTCACCCTCAGGCATGCGCAGAACCGCGAGATCTCGCCGGCGGGCTCGACGTCGACCTGCCCCTGTCCGCCGTCGAGATCCGCACGATCGGCGGGGCGACGCGGCACGCATCCGACCCGGACGCCGTGGGCGCCCGCTCCACGCAGCACCTGCTGAATGTCTATGCCGCGCCGGTGCACACGCTCACCGACGAGGTGCGCCTGGCCGCCGCCCGCTCGGTGCTCGACGCGACCGCGCCCTGGCACGCGCCGACTCCGCTGGTGAACTTCGTGGGACGCGCGAACGCTCCGGATGCCTTCGCCAACGCGTGGAGCGCCGACCAGCGCACGCGGCTCGACGACGCGCGAAGCGCGCACGATCCGGGTGGGGTCTTTATGCGGCGCTGAGTCGGAACAGTGCGCAGCCCTATTCCGGTGAGCTGCCTGAACCGGAATAGCAGCCACGCGTATCTCTCAGCGCCTCGGAGACGTATCGCGACCGTGTCAAGGGCGTGCGCATCGCGGGGTCACCCCGCTACCGTGGCCGACGCAGCGCGGGGAGGCCGGTTGCCGACGTAGCGATCAGGGAGACACGCATGAGCGACGACAAGGCCCGGATCTCGCTCGCCGGCTCGGTCTCGCTCGGCACCGGCGTCATGATCGGCGCCGGCATCTTCGCGCTCGTCGGCCAGGTCGCCGGCCTCGCGGGCGACTGGTTCCCCCTCGCCTTTCTGCTGGGCGCGATCGTCGCGGGTGCGAGCGCCTACTCCTACATCCGATACTCCAGCGTCAACCCGAGTTCGGGCGGCATCGCGATGCTGCTGAAGGATGCCTACGGCCCGGGTGTGATCGCCGGCTCCTTCTCGCTCTTCATGTACGTGTCGATGGTCGTCGCCGAGAGCCTGCTCGCGCGCACGTTCGGCACCTACCTACTCC
>NZ_QFPF01000063.1 GCF_003248605.1 Microbacterium sp. | reverse complement strand
CGGCCGACCTCGCCGAGTCCAACCTCACCACCATCAACGACGCCCCCTCGTTCATCCCCGCCGAGTGGTCGACGCACGAGTGGAGCGGCAACCCCTTCGGGCGTGTGCTGCACTTCGGCATCCGCGAGCACGCCATGGGCGCGATCCTCAACGGCATCGTCCTGCACGGTCCGACCCGCGCGTTCGGCGGCACCTTCCTGATCTTCAGCGACTACATGCGCCCCGCGGTGCGCTTGGCGGCGCTGATGGACATCCGCAGCATCTTCGTGTGGACGCATGACTCGATCGCACTCGGCGAAGACGGGCCGACCCATCAGCCGATCGAGCAGATCGCCACGCTCCGCGCGATCCCGAACTTCACGCTCGTGCGTCCCGCGGACGCCAACGAGACCGCTGCGGCGTGGCTCGAGATCCTGCGCCGCCAGGGCGGCCCCGTGGGCATCGCCCTGACCCGCCAGAACATCCCCGTGTTCGAGCGCGGCGAGGGTGACGCCTCCGGCGACACGTTCGCCTCGACCGCCGGCGTCGCGAAGGGCGCCTACGTGCTCGCCGAGGCGCCGAACGGCGCACCGGATGTCATCCTGATCGCGACGGGCTCCGAAGTGCAGATCGCCGTGGCCGCGCGTGAGACGCTCGCGGCGCAGGGCGTGAACGCGCGCGTCGTCTCGGCGCCCTCCCTCGAATGGTTCGCCGAGCAGGATGCCGCCTACCGCGACGCCGTCCTGCCCCCGAGTGTCGGCGCGCGTGTCTCGGTCGAGGCCGGCATCGCGCTCAGCTGGCGTGACATCGTCGGCGACAAGGGGCGCTCCGTCTCGATCGAGCACTTCGGCGCCTCCGCCGACTACAAGACGCTGTACAGCAAGTTCGGCCTGACCCACGAAGCCGTCGTCGAGGCGGCCCTTGCCACCATCAAGGAGAACGCATGAGCACCCCCACCGCACGTCTGGCCGCGGAGGGCGTCAGCATCTGGCTCGACGACCTCTCCCGCGACCGCATCCTCACCGGCAATCTCGCCGACCTCATCGCGACGCGCAACGTCACGGGTGTGACCACCAACCCGACGATCTTCGCCGCGGCGCTCTCGAAGGGAGAGTCCTACGAGGCCCAGGTCGCCCGGCTCGCCGAGCGCGGGGCGAGCACGGACGAGGCGATCTTCGAGCTCACCACCGACGATGTCCGTGCCGCTTCCGACGTCTTCCGCCCCGTCTTCGACGCCACGAACGGCGTCGACGGCCGGGTCTCGATCGAGGTCTCGCCCGACCTGGCCCACGACACCGAGGCGACCGTCGCCGAGGCGAAGAAGCTCGCCGCCGCCCCAACGCGCTGATCAAGATCCCCGCGACCAAGGCGGGCCTGCCGGCGATCGCCGAGGTGATCGGCGCGGGTATCAGCGTCAATGTGACGCTGATCTTCAGCCTCGAGCGCTACGCGGCCGTCATCGATGCCTACCTGACCGGTCTCGAGACCGCCAAGGCCGCGGGCATCGACATCTCGGGCATCGAATCGGTCGCATCGTTCTTCGTCTCGCGCGTGGACACCGAGGTCGACAAGCGCCTCGCGCAGATCGACTCGGACGAGGCCGCCGCGCTCAAGGGCAAAGCCGGCATCGCCAACGCCCGCCTGGCCTACGAGCTCTACGAGCAGCAGTTCGCGTCCGCCCGCGCCAAGGGCCTGCTCGCCGCGGGCGGCAACGTGCAGCGCCCGCTCTGGGCCTCCACCGGCGTCAAGGATCCCGCCCTGCCCGACACCCTGTACGTCACCGAGCTCGTCGCGCCCGGCACCGTCAACACGATGCCCGAGAAGACGCTCGAGGCGACCTTCGACCACGCCGAGATCACCGGCGACACCGTCACCGGTGCCTACGCGGACGCCCACGGCGTCTTCGAGGCCCTGGCCGCCGTGGGCGTGGACTTCGACGACGTGACCCAGGTGCTCGAGGACGAGGGCGTGGAGAAGTTCGTGGTCTCGTGGCGCGAACTGCAGGACACGGTGACGGCCGCTCTCGAGAAGGCGCCGGAGTCGACGCGATGAGCTTCGAGATCCACGTCTCGGGAGCGCCGAAGGTCGCTGCCGAGAAGGTCGTGCCGCAGCTCGTGGCGGATCTCGTCGCATCCGGCATCACCGCCGCGGACCCGACGCTCTGGGGCGCCGCTGCCGAAGAAGAAGCGGCCAAGCGGCTCGGCTGGGTCGACGCCGTCTCCGTCTCGCGGCCGCTCGTCGCCGAGATCGTGGCGCTGCGCGCCGACTTCGCCGGCCGCGGCGTGGATCGCTTCGTCCTCGCAGGCATGGGCGGCTCATCCCTCGCTCCCGAGGTCATCACGCAGACCGCCGGTGTGCCCCTGGTGATCCTCGACTCGACGGCGCCCGGTCAGGTGCTCGCGGCCCTGGATGGCGACAGCGAGACCGGCGGGCTGGAGCGCACCGCCCTGATCGTCTCGTCCAAGTCCGGGTCGACGGTCGAGACCGACTCGGCCAAGCGTGCGTTCGAGGCGGCGTTCCGCGATCTCGGCATCGACCCCGCGGAGCGGATCGTCGTGGTCACCGACCCCGGCTCCCCGCTCGATCATGCCGCCCGCGAGGCCGGCTACCGCGTCTTCAACGCCGACCCGACGGTCGGCGGCCGATACTCCGCCCTCACCGCGTTCGGGCTCGTGCCGGCCGGCCTCGCCGGTGCCGACATCGGCGAGCTGCTCGACGAGGCCGACGCGACCCTGCTCGAAGTGGCCGTCGACAGCCCCGACAACCCGGCTCTGACCCTCGCGGCGGCGATCGCCGCGAGTGAGGGGCCCGGCGGAACCCGCCGAGACAAGGTCGGCCTCGTCGCCGACGGCACGCACATCGAGGGCCTGCCGGACTGGATCGAGCAGCTCATCGCCGAATCGACGGGCAAGGAGGGCACCGGCATCCTGCCCGTCGTCCTGCTCCCCGTCTCGCCCGAGTTCGATGCCGACCTGCACGACCTGCAGATCGTGCGCCTCGTCGGCGATGCCGAGCATTTCCGTATGCTCGAGCGCCACCCGGGCGAGGTGCTGGTCAGCGGGTCCCTCGGGGCGCAGATGGTCGTGTGGGAGTACGCCACCGCCATCGCCGGCCGCCTGCTCGGCATCAACCCGTTCGATCAGCCCGACGTCGAATCCGCCAAGATCGCCACGCGCGGTCTGCTGGAGAAGCGCCCCGCCCCTTCCGCGCCCGCGTTCACGGTCGAGGGTGTCGAGGTTCGGGTGTCGGATCCGACGCTGGCCGTATCCGGAACGATCTCCGGCGTCCTCGACGCCCTCTGGGACCGCCTCGGGAAAGACGGGTACGTCTCCGTGCAGGCCTATGTCGATCGTCTCCAGATCCCGCAGCTCATGGGTCTGCGCGAGCTCGTCGCCGCCGACGCCGGTCGCCCCGCGACATTCGGCTGGGGCCCGCGATTCCTGCACTCCACCGGGCAGTACCACAAGGGCGGACCCGAGACCGGCGTGTTCCTGCAGATCACGGAGCGCACCGACGTCGATCTCGAGATCCCCGGTCTGCCGTTCACCTTCGGCCAGCTCATCGAAGCTCAGGCCGCAGGAGATGCCTCGGTCCTCGCCGAGCACGGACGACCCGTCGTCACCCTGACCCTCACCGACCCGGCGATCGAGGTGCTCGCACTCTTCGAAGCCGCGCAGTAGCGCGCACGCCGCCCCACGCAAGGACCGAGAACACCCTTTCATGCCCCCCATCGACATAGCGCGCGGGCACAACCCGCTGCGCGATCCGGACGACCGACGCCTCAACCGCATCGCGGGTCCCAGTGCCCTCGTGATCTTCGGCGTGACCGGCGACCTGTCTCGCAAGAAGCTGATGCCAGCGGTCTACGACCTCGCCAACCGTGGTCTGCTTCCGCCCGGGTTCGCGCTGGTGGGTTTCGCCCGGCGAGACTGGGAAGACCAGGACTTCGCCGCGGTCGTGTACGACGCCGTCAAGCAGCACGCCCGCACGCCTTTCCGTGAGGAGACCTGGCGACAGCTCCTGCAGGGCATCCGCTTCGTGCAGGGCGAGTTCGACAACCCGGATTCCTTCCGGCGCCTGCGCGAGACGGTCGAGAAGCTCGACGTCGAACGCGGCACGATGGGCAACCACGCGTACTACCTCTCGATCCCACCCAAGGACTTCCCCGTCGTCGCCAAGCAGCTGCGCGACTCCGGACTCGTCGGCGAGGACTCGAACGGTGACGACGCGTGGCGCCGCGTGGTCATCGAGAAGCCCTTCGGCCACGATCTCGCCTCCGCGCGTGCGCTGAACGAGGCCCTCGAAGTCGCCTTCCCCGCCGACTCGATCTTCCGCATCGATCACTACCTCGGCAAGGAGACGGTGCAGAACATCCTCGCGCTGCGCTTCGCGAACGAGCTGTACGAACCGATCTGGAATCGCAACTACGTCGACCACGTGCAGATCACGATGGCCGAAGACATCGGCGTGGGCGGACGCGCCGGCTACTACGACGGCATCGGCGCGGCGCGCGACGTCATCCAGAACCACCTTCTCCAGCTTCTCGCGCTCACCGCGATGGAGGAGCCGATCTCGCTCGATGCCAAGGATCTGCGCGCCGAGAAGGAGAAGGTGCTCGCAGCGGTCGAGCTGCCCGACGACCTCTCCACCGCCACGGCTCGCGGCCAGTACGCGGGCGGGTGGCAGGGCGGCGAGAAGGTCCACGGATTCCTCGACGAAGACGGCATGAATCCGCAGTCCACCACGGAGACGTTCGCCGCCATCAAGCTCGAGATCGCCACCCGCCGCTGGGCCGGTGTTCCCTTCTACCTGCGCACGGGCAAGCGGCTGGGGCGCCGTGTCACCGAGGTCGCCGTCGTGTTCAAGCGCGCGCCGCAGCACCTGTTCGACCGCGGTCAGACTCCGGAACTGGGGCAGAACGCCCTGGTGATCCGCATCCAGCCCGACGAGGGCGTGACGATCCGCTTCGGGTCCAAGGTGCCGGGCGCCGGCACTCAGGTGCGCGATGTGACGATGGACTTCGGTTACGGCCATGCCTTCACCGAAGCCAGTCCCGAGGCGTACGAACGCCTGATCCTCGATGTCCTCCTGGGCGAGCCCCCGCTGTTCCCCCGGCATGAAGAGGTCGAGCTCTCCTGGCGGATCCTCGACCCGGTCGAGCAGTACTGGGCCCAACAGGGCGGACCGCTCGAGCAGTACAGCCCCGGATCTTGGGGCCCGGCATCCGCCGATGCCCTTCTCGCCCGCGACGGCCGTGTCTGGAGGCGCCCGTGATCATCGATCTTCCCGACACCACCGTCAGCAAGATCGCCCGCTCGCTCGTATCGACGCGCGAGGAGGGCGGCGCCGTCGCCCTCGGCCGCGTGCTGACGCTCGTCATCGCCACACGTCACGGTCTCGAGGAGGACGCGATCGAGGCGGCCAACGACGCCTCGCGAGAGCATCCCATGCGGGTCATCGTCGTGATGACCGACCCCGCGGGCGACCCCCGCCTGGATGCTCAGATCCGCGTCGGCGGCGATGCCGGCGCGAGTGAGGTCGTCATCCTGCGCGCCTTCGGCGACGCCGCGTCGAACGAGGAGGCTCTGGTCACGGGCCTTCTCCTGCCCGACGCGCCCGTGGTGGTGTGGTGGCCCGACGAGCCTCCCGCCGTTCCCGCCGACTCACCGCTGGGACGCATCGCGCAGCGCCGCATCACGGACGCCTCGACCAAGCCCTACACGACGGATCGTCTGCGTCGCCTCGGCCAGGTGTACTCGCCCGGCGACACCGACCTCGCATGGACGCGGCTGACGCACTGGCGCGAGCAGCTGGCGGCCGTCCTCGATCAGCCGCCGTTCGACGAGGTGACCGCGGTCGAGGTGAGGGGTGCGAGCTCCTCTCCGTCCACGGCGCTGCTGGCCGCCTGGCTGCGGCTCAAGCTCGACGTCGATGTCCGCTGGCAGTACATGCCGCCCGCGGAATGGTCCGAGGGCATAAAGTCCGTGCGCCTCACGCGCGCGTCCGGAGACATCCTGCTCGAGCGCCCCGACGCCGGCGTGGCGTGTCTCACCCAGCCCGGGCAGCCCAAGCACGACCTTGTCCTTCCGCGTCGCACCCTGCGCGAGTGCCTCGCGGAGGAGCTGCGTCGCCTGGATCCCGACCTCCTGTATGGTCGAGTCATCACCGATGGGTGGGCTCTTCTGAACCCGCCGCACAGCCAGGAGCCGAATGTCGCCTGAGTGGACAACCGACCGTCGCGTCGTCGTCAGCGCCGACCGAGCCGCTGTCGTCGCCGTCGTCTCGCGCCGCCTCGTCGACAAGATCGCACGCCTCAGCTCCGAGGGTGAGGTGCACATCTCGCTCACGGGCGGCGGAGCCGGCATCGGCGTGCTCGAAGCCGTCACCGCCGACCCGCGCACGCCCGCCATCGACTGGTCGCGTGTCCACTTCTGGTGGAGCGATGAGCGCTACGTACCCGCCGCCGACGCGGAACGCAACGACGGTCAGGCGCGAGCGGCGCTTCTCGACCACATCCCGGTGCCCCCCGAGAACGTGCACGCCGTCGCCTCGACCGACGGCGGAATGAGCGTCGAAGAAGCGGCGGCCGCCTACGGTTCCGAACTGGCACGCTTCCCTTCCGAGGACGAATCCGGCGCGACCGTGCCGTGGCCAAGCTTCGACATCTGCCTGCTCGGGGTCGGCCCCGACGCACACATCGCATCCCTCTTTCCGGATCGCCCCGAGATCCGCGTCGTCGACGAGGCCGCGGTGGCCGTCCACGACTCCCCCAAGCCTCCGCCCACGCGAGTGACACTGACCCGTCCCGTGATCAATGCGTCGCAGCGGGTGTGGATGGTGCTCACCGGCGCCGAGAAGGCGTCCGCGCTGGGTCTGGCACTCGCTGGCGCGAGCTATCTCAGCGTTCCCGCGGCCGGCGCCAAAGGTCGCCGAAGCACCCTGTTCTTCGTCGACGTGGATGCTGCCGCCGAGGTTCCCGAAGAACTGATCGACCCCGACTGACCGAGGTCAGCCGGGGTCTTTCCGTTTTGTTCGCGGTGGTCGGTTACTGGCCGCGACGCTCGCGGAGCTGACGCAGGGCGTCATCGAGGAGCTGCGCCGCCTCTTCGTCGGTACGTCGTTCCTTCACGTATGCCAGGTGGGTCTTGTACGGCTCGGTCTTGGCGAGGGCCGGCGGGTTCTCCTTGTCGCGTCCCGCGGGGAGACCGGAGTGCGGGCTGTCGATCGTGTCGGGGATCTCCTCCTCGGGGATTCCCGCCGCGAAGTATCGCACCGTCTCGTTGCCCAGCGCATCCCAGTACGACACGGCGACACGCTCTGCGTGGTACCCGTGGTCCTGTTCGCCCATCGGTCCGGCACCGACTCGGGTGCCGCGGATCGCGTTGCCGCCTGTCGCCATGTTCTTACAGTCCCTGGAATTTGGTGATGAGCCCGAGGGCCACGACGGAGGAGAACCACGTCAGTGCGAGGACGATGGTGAACCGGTTGAGGTTGCGCTCTGCCAGACCCGAAGAACCCAGCGACGAGGTCATTCCGCCGCCGAACATGTCGGAGAGCCCACCGCCGCGTCCCTTGTGCAGAAGGATCAGCAGGGTCAGCAGCAGACTCGTGATCCCGAGGATCACCTGCAGCACGAATTCGATGATCTGCACAGTGAGATGCCTTTCACAGCGCCCGGGCCTCGGGCGCACAGTCCTCCAGTATAGGCGGGGGCCTAGACTCCGACGTGCTTCTGGAAGCGGATGATCGCGGCGAAGTCGTCGACCTTCAGGCTCGCCCCACCGACGAGCGCTCCGTCGACGTCGGGCTCGCGCATGAAACCGGCGATGTTGGACGCACCGACCGATCCGCCGTAGAGCACTCGCGTGGCCGCAGCCGCATCGGCGCCGAGCTTGTCGGCGACGACGGCACGGAGCGGGGCACACACCTGCTGCGCCTGCTCGGGCGTCGCCGCCTGGCCCGAGCCGATAGCCCAGACGGGCTCGTACGCCACGACGATGTCGGCGCCCGGCGCCATACCCTCGAGCGCCGCCTCGAGCTGCGCGACGGGAACGGCGCTCGCGCCGTGCTTCTCGAGGTCCTCGGCCGTCTCGCCGACGCAGATCACGGGGACGAGCCCGTGACGCAGCGCAGCCTTCGTCTTGGCGGCCACGACAGCATCCGTCTCGTCGTGGTACTGACGACGCTCGGAATGGCCGATGATGACGTATCGGCAGTCGAGCTTCGCGAGGAACTGCCCCGAGATCTCACCCGTGTATGCGCCGGAGTCGTGGACCGAGAGGTCCTGGGCTCCGAGCGCGAACGAGATCTTGTCTGCCGCGATGAGCGTCTGCACGCTGCGCAGATCGGTGAAGGGCGGGAAGAGTGCCACCTCGACGGAGCCGTTTTCATGCTTGGCGTCCTTGAGCGCCCAGTCGAGCTTCTGGACGAGCGCGATCGCCTGCTGGTGATCGAGGTTCATCTTCCAGTTGCCGGCGATGAGCGGTGTTCTGGTCACTGCTGCCATCCGAGGACCTCCAGTCCGGGGAGCTTCTTGCCCTCGAGGAATTCGAGGCTTGCGCCTCCACCCGTCGAGATGTGGCCGAATCGATCGTCCGAGAAGCCGAGCTGTCGTACCGCGGCCGCCGAGTCGCCGCCGCCGACGACGGAGAGCCCGTCGACGTCGGTGAGCGCCTGCGCGACCGCCTTGGTGCCTGCGGCGAACGCCGGCATCTCGAACACGCCCATCGGGCCGTTCCAGAACACCGTACGGCTGCCGCGGATCGCCTCGGCGAACGCCGCGGCCGTCTGCGGCCCGATGTCGAGCCCGAGGCCGGAGGCACCGAAGGCGGTGTCTTCGAGAGCGTCCGCCGGCGCGATCACGTGCTCGGCATCGGCGGCGAACCGCGAGGCCACGACCGCGTCGGTGGGGAGCACGAGCTCCACGCCGCGCTCCTTCGCCGCCTCGATGTAGCCGCGCACCACGTCGAGCTGGTCGACCTCGAGCAGGCTTGCGCCCACCCTGTGGCCCTGTGCCGCAAGGAAGGTGAACATCATGCCGCCGCCGACGAGCAGGCGGTCGACCCGCGGAAGCAGGTGCGAGATGACGCCGAGTTTGTCGCTGACCTTGGAGCCGCCGAGGACGACCGTGTAGGGACGCTCGGGTGTCTCGGTCAGGCGGTCGAGCACCTGGAGCTCGGCGGCGATCAGCAGACCGGCTGACGAGGGCAAGATCTGCGCCAGGTCGAAGACGCTCGCCTGCTTGCGGTGCACAACACCGAAGCCGTCCGAAACCAGTGCGTCGCCGAGCTGCGCGAGCTCACCGGCGAAGGCGGTGCGCACGGCGTCGTCCTTCGAGGTCTCGCCCGGGCTGAAGCGGAGATTCTCGATCACCGCGACGTCGCCGTTCTCGAGCGCGGCGACCGCCTCGTGGGCGGACTCGCCGACCGTGTCCCGCGCGAACGCCACGGGCTTGCCGAGCAGCTCGGACAGGCGCTGCGCGACGGGGGCGAGACTGTAGGCCGGGTCGGGTGCGCCGTCGGGCCGCCCGAGGTGGGAGCAGACCACAAGACGCGCGCCCTGCTGGATGAGGGCGTTGAGCGTGGGGAGCGACGCGCGCACGCGGCCATCGTCCGTGATGACGCCGTCCTTCAACGGGACGTTCAGGTCACAACGGACGATGACGCGCTTGCCTGCGAGCGAACCCAGGGATTCGAGGGTGCGCAGAGCCATGACGCGGTTTACAGGCGCTCGGCGACGTACTCGGTCAGGTCGACGAGGCGGTTGGAGTAGCCCCACTCGTTGTCGTACCAGCTCGACACCTTGACGAGGTTGCCGCTGACGTTGGTCAGCTCCGCGTCGAAGATCGACGAGTGCGGGTTGAGCTGGATGTCGCTCGAGACGATGGGGTCCTCGGTGTACTCGAGGATGCCCGCGAGGCGACCCTCGGCCGCAGCGGTCTTGTACACGGCGTTGATCTGCTCGACGGTGAGGCCCTCGGTGGGCGTCACGATCGTGAGGTCGACGATCGAGCCGGTGGGGACCGGCACACGGTACGACGATCCGCTGAGCTTGCCGTTGAGTTCGGGCAGGACGCGGCCGATGGCCTTGGCCGCGCCGGTCGAGGCGGGGACGATGTTGATCGCGGCGCCGCGGGCACGACGCAGGTCGCTGTGCGGGCCGTCCTGCAGGTTCTGGTCGGCGGTGTACGCGTGCGCCGTCATCATGAAGCCGCGCTCGATACCGAAGGCGTCGTTGAAGACCTTCGCGAGGGGGGCGAGGCAGTTGGTCGTGCACGAGGCGTTCGAGATGATGACGTCCGACGCGGGGTCGTAGGTCTCTTCGTTCACGCCCATCACGATGGTCGCGTCGTCGCCGGTGGCCGGAGCGGAGACGAGCACCTTCTTTGCGCCGCCCGCGATGTGCTTCTTGGCGTCCTCGGCCTTGGTGAAGCGACCGGTCGACTCGATGACGATGTCGACGCCCAGTTCGCCCCAGGGGAGGTTGGCGGGGTCACGCTCCGCGAAGACCTTGATGGTGTGGCCGTCGACGGTGATCGAGTCCTCGTCGTAGGTGACGTCGACCGAGAGCGGGCCACCCACGGAGTCGTAGGTGAGCAGGTGGGCGAGGGTCTTGTTGTCGGTGAGGTCGTTCACCGCCACGATCTCGAGGTCCGCGCCCTGCGCGAGCGCCGCGCGGAGGTAGTTGCGTCCGATGCGGCCGAAGCCGTTGATGCCGATCTTGACAGACACGATGTCTCCCGATTCTCTTCGCGCCGTGGCGCGGTATTCATCGCGCGGGGACGCCGCGCTATTTCATGGAGAAGAGGATGCCGGAGCCCTCACCGAAGCGAGGGCCCCGAGGCATCCTCACCTCGTCAAGACCCTACCAGCAGACCCGTCGTCTTCTCACGGGCGATCTCGAAGCGCGACTGCACGTCCGCCCAGTTCGCGATGTTCCAGAACGCCTTGACGTAGTCCGCCCGGACGTTCTTGTAGTCGAGGTAGTACGCGTGCTCCCAGACATCGAGCAGCAGCAGCGGGACGGTGCCGGCGGCGAACTGCGCCTGCTGGTCGAAGAACTGCTGGATGATCAGGTTCTGGCCGATGGAGTCCCAGAACAGGCCGGCCCAGCCGGAACCCTGCACACCCAGCGCGGCCGCGCTGAAGTGGGCCGTGAACTTGTCGAACGAGCCGAAGTTGTCGGTGATGGCCGACTCGAGCTCACCGGTCGGCTTGTCGCCGCCCTCGGGCGAGAGGTTGGTCCAGAAAATGGAGTGGTTGGTGTGGCCGCCCAGGTTGAAGGCGAGGTCCTTCTCCAGCTTGTTGATGTTGGCGAAGTCCCCCTTGTCGCGGGCCTCGGCCAGCTGCTCCAGCGCCGTGTTCGCGCCGGTGACGTACGCCTGGTGGTGCTTGTCGTGGTGCAGCTGCATGATCGTCGCGCTGATGTGCGGCTCGAGTGCCGCGTAGTCGTAGGGCAGATCGGGCAGTGTGTAGGTCGCCATATTCGCTTTCTTCCTGTCGGTGCCGCGCCTTCGCACGGCGAGGATGACGTTTTCATCCTAGTGACGGGTAACGCGGCGGACGGGCCCTTGACTTCCCTGCGCGGCCGGATCAGCCGGCGTCTATGTCGGCGGGGATGCCCGCGTCGGTACCCGGCAGGCCCTCTTCTTCGGCGCGTTTGTCGGCCATGGCCAGGAGGCGGCGGATGCGGCCCGCGACGGCATCCTTCGTCAGCGGCGGGTCGGCGTGATGACCGAGCTCGTCGAGGCTCGCCTCGCGGTGCGCCAGGCGCAGTTCGCCGGCCTCGCGGAGATGATCGGGGATGCCGGGACCGAGGATCTCGAGTGCCCTCTCGACGCGGGCGCAGGCGGCGACGGCGGCCTGCGCGGATCGGCGCAGGTTGGCATCGTCGAAGTTGACCAGGCGGTTGACCCCGGCGCGCACCTCCCGGCGCTGGCGCAGCTGCTCCCACTCCCCCGCCGCGCGTTGCGCGCCCATGAGGTGAAGGACGGCACGGATCGCCTCGCCATCGCGGACGACCACGCGGTGCACGCCGCGCACCTCTCGGGCCTTCGCCGCCACCCCGAGGCGATGTGCGGCTCCCACGAGCGCCATGGCGGCCTCCGACGAGGGGCAGGTCACCTCGAGCGCCGCGGAGCGTCCCGGGTCGGTCAGGGTGCCACCGGCGAGGAATGCTCCGCGCCAGACGGCCGCGAGATCGTCTCGCGAACCCGTCGTGAGCTTGTTCGGCAGGCCCCGCACGGGCCGGCGCCGCTGATCGAGAAGGCCCGTCTGGCGGGCGAGCGTCTCGCCGCCTTCGCGCACGCGCACGACGAAGTGCCCCTCCTGACGCGACGAGGAGGCCTGGACGTGTCCGAGCTCGGGACGCACGCCGTAGATCTCGATGATGTCGCGCGCCGCGCGACGCGCAAGCGCCTCGGAGTCCAGTTCGGCTTCGATCGCCATGCGCCCGGCGATCGAGTGCAGACCGCCGGAGAATCGCAGCAGGGCGGTGACCTCGGCGACGCGGGACGAGGGCCGCGCGTCGCGGATCGACATGAGCTCGGCCTTGACGTCGGCGGTGAGTGGCACGGCTCTCCTCGGATCGGGAAGACGGGTGGGGAACCTCCCTAGCTTACTCGCGACCCAGATCTCGATGCTTCACGCGGACGGCGATACCCGGGATCTCCCGCAGGCGCTCGGCGAGCTGGCCGGCCATGGCGACGGAGCGGTGCTTTCCTCCCGTGCAGCCGATCGCGACGGTCGAGTGCCTCTTGTTCTCGCGCTGGTAGCCGGCGAGAACGGGCGAGAGCGATGCCGCATACGCATCGAGGAACTCGCTCGCCCCGGCCTGCGCCAGCACGTAGTCGCGCACCTGCGGGTCCTGACCGGTGAGCTGGCGCAGATCCGATTCCCAGAACGGATTCGGCAGAAAGCGCATATCGGCGACCAGATCGGCGTCGGGCGGCAGACCGTACTTGAACCCGAAGCTCAGGATCGTGACGGTGTGACGGGCCGATCCCTCTTCGGAGAAGAGCTCGCCGACGGTGGTGGCGAGCTGATGGATGTTGAACGAGCTCGTATCGATGATGAGGTCGGCGCTCTCGCGGATCGGGGCCAGTCGCCGGCGCTCGACCGCGATGCCGTCGAGGATCGTGCCATCACCCTGCAGCGGGTGTGGACGCCGGACCGCCTCGAACCGGCGCACGAGCACCTCGTCGGAGGCGTCGAGGAAGACCACCCGCACCTTGCGCCCCTCGCGCAGCGCGCCCATCGCCTCGGGCAATCGCTCGAAGAGACCGCGCCCGCGGACGTCGACGACGGCGGCGACCCGCGGCAGCGCGCCGCCGACCATCCCCGACAGGTCGAGCAGCGGGCGCAGCATCTGAGGCGGCAGGTTGTCGACGACGTACCAGTCGAGGTCTTCGAGCGCGTTCGCCACCGTCGAGCGCCCGGCGCCCGACATCCCCGTGACGATCAGGACCTCGCCCGCGCCGCCGTCCGTTTCCACCCTCGCCCCATCCGGTTGCGGTCCGATGTTCGCGTCTACCCTACTGACTCGACGGCACGGGGCCGTTCGGCATCGGCCGGGGCAGCATCCCCCTCCCCCGGCGCTACGGCGGATGCGACCTCACCTGCCACGAGCCGCGCGTGGATGTTCTGCGCGAGTTTGGGACCGATGCCCTTGACCTCGGTGATCTCGACGGCGCTGGCGCGGCGCAGGGCGGCGACGGATCCGAAGTGGCGCAGCAGCACACGGATGCGCTCGGCCCCCAGCCCCGGCACCTCGGCGAGCACGCTCTGGATGTCGCGCCCGCGCCGTTTGCGCTGATGGGTGATCGCGAAGCGATGGGCCTCATCGCGCAGCCGCTGCAGCAGATAGAGCGCCTCGCTCGTGCGCGGGAGGATCACCGGATACTCCTCTCCGGGCAGCCAGACCTCCTCGAGGCGCTTGGCGATGCCGCAGAGGGCGATCTCCTCGTGGCCTGCGTCGGCGAGGGCTCGCGCGGCGGCCTCGACCTGGGGTCGCCCGCCGTCGACCAGGAGCAGCTGCGGCGGATACGCGAAGCGCGGCCTGCGCCGCGGCGTCGAAGGGTCCTCGGGCTCGTTCTCCTCGGGTCGGTCGAGGTGGGCGAGCCGGCGGGTGAGCACCTGGTGGATGGAGTCGGTGTCGTCGGTCGTCTCGGCGATCGAGAACGATCGGTACTGATCTTTGCGCGGCAGGCCGTCCTCGAACACCACCATCGACGCGACGACGTTGGTGCCGCCCAGGTGCGACACGTCGAAGCACTCGATCCGAAGCGGGGCCTCGGCGAGCCCGAGCGCCTCCTGCAGATCGGTCAGCGCCTGCGTGCGCGCGACGTAGTCGCTCGTGCGGCGGGTCTTATGCAGCATGAGAGCCTGCTGCGCGTTGAGGGTCGCGGTCTTGAGCAGTTCGGCCTTGCGCCCGCGCTGGGCGACCTGGATCGTGACGGGCCGGCCGTCGCGCTTCTCCCGCAGCCACTGCTCGAGCTCCTGAGCGTCGGGGGGCAACGTCGGCACGAGCACGCGGCGGGGGATGTCGGCGGCCGCTGCGTCCCCGTACGCCCGCTGGAGCACCTGGTCGATGAGGTCGCCGCCCTCGATGTCGAGCTCCTTCTCGATGGTGGAGGCCCGGACGCCGCGGACGCGCCCGCCGCGCACGGTGAAGTGCTGGACCGTGGCGGCGAGCTCGTCTTCGGCGACACCGAACAGATCGGCGTCGACATCCTCGCTCAGCACGAGCGCGGACCGCGAGAGCACGGCGTCGATCGCTCCCAGCTTGTCTCGGTAGGAGGCCGCCGACTCGTAGTCCATCGCCGCCGACGCCTCGCGCATCCGCGCCGTGAGCATCGTCGTGAATCTCTTGTCGCCGCCGGCCATGAAGGCCACGAAGTCGTCGACGATCGCACGGTGCTCGTCGATGCCGACCTTCATCGAGCATGGGCCGCCGCACTTGCCGATCTGCCCCGGAAAGCACGGCCGCCCCGTCTGCATCGCCTTCTTGTAGCTGGCGTCGCTGCACGTGCGGATCGGGAACACCTTGATCATCTGGTCGATCGTGTCGTGCACAGCCCACACCTTGGGGTACGGGCCGAAGTACTTCGCACCCGGGATGCGGCGATTGCGGGTGACGATCACCCGCGGCGCCTCATCGGCGAGGGTGATCGCCATGAACGGGTAGGACTTGTCGTCGCGATACCGGACATTGAACGGCGGATCGAACTCCTTGATCCACATGTATTCCAACTGCAGCGCCTCGACATCGCTGCCGACGACCGTCCACTCGACCGACGCTGCCGTCGTGACCATGCGCCGCGTGCGCTCGTGCAGTGTGTGCAGGGGCGCGAAGTAGTTGCTCAAGCGCGCGCGCAGGTTCTTGGCCTTGCCGACGTAGAGCACCCGCCCGCCGGCATCGCGGAAGCGGTAGACGCCGGGATTGGTCGGAATCTCGCCGGGCTTGGGGCGATAGGACAGCTGCGGACGCGTCGCCCGCGCGGCGGCCACCTCAGCCCGCCTTGCGCCGCTCGATGGAGCGACGCTGCTCGTGCAGTCGGAGCACCTCGGCGAGAAACTCCCCCGTGTGGCTGCCCTCGGCGCGCGCGACCTGCTCGGGTGTGCCCGTCGCGACGACCTGGCCTCCGCCGGAGCCGCCCTCGGGGCCCATGTCGATGATCCAGTCCGCGGATTTGATGACGTCGAGGTTGTGCTCGATGACGATGACCGTATTGCCCTTCTCGACGAGCTCGCCCAGCACGTCGAGCAGGCGCCGGACGTCTTCGAAGTGCAGACCCGTCGTCGGCTCGTCGAGGACATAGACGCTGCGGCCGTTGCTGCGGCGCTGGAGTTCGGTGGCGAGCTTGACACGCTGGGCCTCGCCGCCCGAGAGCGTCGTGGCGGACTGCCCCAGCCGCACATACCCCAGCCCGACGTCGACGAGCGTCTTGAGGAAACGGTGGATCGCCTGGATCGGCTCGAAGAAGACCGCCGCCTCCTCGATCGGCATCTCGAGGACCTCGGCGATGTTCTTGCCCTTGTAGTGCACGGCCAGGGTGTCGCGGTTGTAACGCTTGCCGTGGCAGACCTCGCAATCGACGTAGACGTCGGGCAGGAAGTTCATCTCGATCTTGATGGTGCCATCGCCCGAGCACGCCTCGCATCGACCGCCCTTGACGTTGAAGCTGAAACGACCGGGCTGGTATCCGCG
>NZ_QFPF01000062.1 GCF_003248605.1 Microbacterium sp. | reverse complement strand
ACGCCTACATCGTCGGCGAGCACGGCGACACCGAGTTCCCGCTGTGGTCCAAGGCCACGATCGGCACCGTCCCGATCCTCGAGTGGGAGGCCGGAGGCCGCCCGCGCATGAGCGTCGAAGAGCTCGACCAGATCGCGATCGACGTGCGCGACGCCGCCTACAAGGTCATCCAGGGCAAGGGGGCGACGAATTACGCGATCGGGCTCTCGAGCGCCCGCATCGCCGAAGCGATCCTGCGCGACGAACACGCCGTCATGCCGGTCTCGCCCGTGCTGCACGACTTCCACGGCGTCGACGGCGTCGCCCTCTCGGTGCCCTCGCTCGTCAGCGCGAGCGGAGCCGTGCCCATCCGCGAGACCTCCTTCGCGCCCAACGAGCTCGAGCTCTTCCACGCCTCGGCCGACGCGCTACGCGCCGTCGCCGACTCCCTGCGGGACTGAGACACGGGCACGGGATGCTGTGGCCACAGCATCCCGGACCGCCTACGCGGTCGCGCCCGGCGGTGCGCCAGGAAACGAATGTCGGGGCCTGCGCATAGCCTCGATCCATGGCCACCCGACGCCCCGCTCCTACCGACTACACCTGCACCGAATGCGGGTGGACCACCCTGAAGTGGGCCGGGCGCTGCGGTGAGTGCCAGCAGTGGGGCACGGTCGTCGAGGCGGCGCAGCGGACGGGCATCCTGCGTGGCTTCGCGGCTGTCGCTCCGGTCGCTGATCGCGCGGCCCGGCCGATCACGCAGTTCAGCACGACCGAATCCCCGCGGCGCCCGACCGGGGTGGGCGAGTTCGATCGCGTGCTCGGCGGCGGCATCGTGCCCGGCGCGGCGATCCTGCTCTCGGGCGAGCCCGGCGTCGGCAAGTCCACCCTGCTGCTCGAGGTGGCCGCGCAGTCCGCGCGCGACGGGCACCGCGTGCTGTACGTCAGCGCCGAGGAGTCCACGGCCCAGGTGCGGCTGCGCGCCGAGCGCACGGGCGCGCTCCACGACGAGCTGTACCTGGCGAGCGAGACCGACCTTGCGACCCTCATCGGTCAGGTGGATGCTGTCGCCCCGGGCCTGCTGATCGTCGATTCCGTGCAGACCGTGTCGTCGTCGCTCAGCGAGGGGCTCGCGGGTCACCCCAGCCAGGTGCGCGAGGTCGCCGCCACCCTCATCCGCATCGCCAAAGAACGGGCTCTTCCGGTCATCATCGTCGGGCACGTCACGAAAGACGGCTCCATTGCGGGGCCCCGCCTGCTCGAGCACCTCGTCGATGTCGTCTGCCACTTCGAGGGCGATCGACAGACCGCGCTCCGATTCGTGCGGGCGCTGAAGAACCGGTTCGGGCCCACCGACGAGGTCGGCTGCTTCGAGATGACGGGCGACGGCATCGCCGAGGTGCCCGATCCGTCCGGCCTCTTCCTCGGCAAGGGCGACCCGGTCAGCGGCACGTGCGTCACGATTTCGATCGAGGGCAGGCGGGCCCTGCCCGTCGAGGTGCAGGCGCTGGTCATCCCGTCGTCGACACCCAACCCGCGCCGCGTAGTCAACGGGGTCGAGTCTTCACGCGTCGCGATGATCCTCGCGGTGCTCGAGCGCCGCGCGGGCATGCAGTTCGGCCAACGGGACGTCTACGTCTCCACCGTCGGCGGCGTCAAGCTGACCGAGCCCGCCGCCGATCTTGCCATCGCCCTCGCGATCGCGAGCGCCACGAGCGATCGCGCGCTCGCGCGGCGCTCCGCCGCGTTCGGCGAGCTCAGCCTCTCGGGTGAGGTGCGGCCCGTCTCTCACGGCCCGCAGCGCCGCTCCGAGGCGACACGGCTGGGCTATCGCACGCTGATCGACGCGTCCGCGGGCGACATCGCCCTCGCACTGGGCACAGCCGGAGTTCTGCCCTCGGGCGCACGATCCGCGTAGGCCCGCAGCCGATCGGCGCTGGCGTTGCTCGACGGCTGACGCACGGGGGCTCAGGCCGCGCTCAGCCCACGAGCGCCGCGATCAGATCATCCGGCGATGCCTGCATCGGGTGCGGCCCCGCGATATCGAGAAAGACCGTCGTGATGGTCTCGCGGTGGGTGCGCAAGAACGCAAGGAGCCACCCCGGGGATTGCAGACCGACCGCCGGTGGCAGGTTCTCGGGCTTGTTCAGCGCATCGCTGAACAGCAGAAGCGCGACCTGCCCCGTGTCGGGGTCGCGGAAAGTCCAGACCTCGCCGGTGTCGAGCGGGTTGTCGCGGGCAGTGGGCTTCATCAGGGGCACGACGGTGTTGCCGTTGCGAAGCGCCAGCGCGACGGCGGCCATGTCCTGCTTCTCGAGCGCCTGTGCGAGCGCCTCCGAACGGAACTGCACCGAGGCCTTTCCCTTTTTTCTGCGAGAGGATGCCGGGGCCATCACTCCAGCGTAGCCGCGACGCCGCAGCATCCCCCGAGGCGATCGCTCAGTAGAGGAAGATCTGCTTGGTCGAGAGCCCCTCGATGCCGCCGATCGAGACCGCGACGTGGAACGACGCCCCGCCTCCCGGCGCCTGGGGGCGATCCCCGTCGCACGTGTCGACCGACGAGCGGGTGCGATCCCACGCGATGGGCGTGGCGCTCTCGACGACCTGACCGGCGGACAGCGTGACGACCATGTCGGACGGCTCACTCTGGCAGTCAGTCGATCGCCACCACGTGTCATCCCCGCTGGTGACGGTGTAGACCTGCTGTGTCGTGCCGACGTTCAGCGAGCATGCCTCGGCACCGCGGTTGGTGAGGCGGAGGGAGATCTGCGGCTGCTCGCCCGCCGCGTAGCTCTCCTTGTCGGTGAGCGGCTCGACGAGCACGTCGCCCGCCGTGCACGCCTCGACCTCGGCGGGTGGGGCATCTTCGGGCTGCACCGAGGCGTCCGGCATCGCATCGCCGGGGTTCACGGCGGTCGCCGTGGGCGAGGATTCGGGCGACGGCGTCGGTGTGGCGGACGGCGATGACGAGGCCGACCGGCTCGGCGACGGGGCGGGGTCCGACGTGTCCGCCGCGCCGCTCCAGGGCTGGGCGATCAGCAGCCAGACGACGGCGATGATGGCCACCGCGGCCACGATCAGCACGAGCCGCCGGCGGCGGTACACGGCGGGCGAGTGCCGCCTCGAGCGCGGCTGGTCGGACATCATGCCCCCAGGGTACGTCGAGGGCATGCCGAGATCCCGACGGCACGCCCCGCACGCGTGCGGCTCGTCGGCGCACGGATCGACAGCTCAGTCGAGCGTCTTGAGCATGCGCGTGTTGCCGAGCGTGTTCGGCTTGACGTGCGCCAGATCCAAGAACTCCGCAACGCCCTCGTCGGGACTCCGCAGCAGCTGCGAGTACACGTCCGGGTCGACCACCTGCTCGCCGATCGGGTGAAAGCCGCGCCGTGCGAAGAATTCGACCTCGAAGGTCAGGCAGAACAGTCGCCGCAGGCCGAGCGCACGCGCCCGTTCCTCGAGCTGATCGACGATGCCGCGCCCCACCCCGCGGTGCAACCAGCCCTCGGCGACGATCAGGGTGCGCACCTCACCGAGGTCCTCCCACATGACGTGCAGCGCCCCGCAGCCGATCAGGGTTCCCTCGGCGTCCTCGGCGACGACGAACTCCTGCACCGATTCGTACAGCACGACGAGGTCCTTGCCGAGCAGAATCCGCTGCTGCACGAACGGCTCGAGCAGGTCCCGGATGCCGGCGACGTCGCCCGTGCGCGCCGCGCGCACCGTGAACTCAGCCATCCCCCCAGCGTAGGGGCCGCGCCGCGCCCCACACCCGACCGCGGGTGGTGGGTCGCCGGCGGTCAACACTCCGGAACGATCCTCTGCCGCGGGGCGTCGGCGGCACTTCCAGCCCGGAATCGGGCTGATGCTCCGGAATGTTGTCCGCCGCGGCTGCAGCACGACCGCCTCCGACGAGGGTGCACGACCCGTCGTGTCCGCCGGCATCCCGGAACGACGAAGAGCGGATGCCGAAGCATCCGCTCTTCGCGTCTCCGGGGCCGAGCCCCGAGCAATTCAATCGTTCGTGATCGCGAGATCGGGTGTCGCCGCGATCTCGCCGGCCGCGCCGACTCCGACGGCGACCTTCTCGCCGCGCGGGGCGACGTCGAAGGTGAACTGCCCGTTCTCGGCGCCGACCTTGATGTGGTCACCCGAGTTGAGCTCACCGTGCAGGATCTTCTCGGACAGCCGGTCCTCGACCTCGTGCTGCATCGCGCGGCGCAGCGGCCGAGCCCCGAGCGTCGGATCGAACCCGATCTCGATGAGGCGCTCCTTGGCGGGCACCGACAGCTCGATGGTCATGTCGCGGTCGAGCAGGCGCTCGGCCAGACGCTTGGTGAACAGATCCACGATCTGCACCAGCTCAGGCTTGGACAGCTGCGGGAACACGATGACATCGTCGAGCCGGTTGAGGAACTCGGGCTTGAAGTGGCGCTTGAGCTCTTCGTCGACCTTGCCCTTCATCCGGTCGTAGCTGGTCTGGGCGTCGCCCTCGACCTGGAACCCGACGGGTCCACCGGCGATCGCCGACGAGCCGAGGTTGGTCGTCATGATGATCACGGTGTTCTTGAAGTCGACGACGCGGCCCTGACCGTCGGTCAGTCGACCCTCCTCGAGGATCTGCAGCAGCGAGCTGAAGATGTCGGGGTGTGCCTTCTCGATCTCGTCGAACAGCACGACCGAGAACGGCTTGCGGCGCACCTTTTCGGTGAGCTGGCCGCCCTCTTCGAACCCGACGAATCCCGGAGGGGCACCGAACAGACGCGAGACGGTGTGCTTCTCCCCGAACTCCGACATGTCGAGCGAGATCAAGGCGCCCTCGTCGTCGAACAGGAACTCGGCGAGCGCCTTGGCCAGCTCGGTCTTTCCGACACCCGTGGGGCCGGCGAAGATGAACGAGCCCGAGGGGCGCTTGGGGTCCTTGAGGCCCGCGCGCTGACGACGGATCGTCTTCGAGAGTGCCGCGATCGCCTCCTCCTGGCCGATGACCCGCTGGTGCAGCGCCTTCTCCATGAAGACGAGGCGACTGGTCTCCTCCTCCGTGAGCTTGAAGACCGGGATGCCGGTGGCCTGTGCGAGCACCCCTCAGAGGCGAGCTCCTTCTGCTCGCGCACCTTCGCGATCTTCTCGTCGAACTCCCGCAGCTCGGGCGGCGACGACAGGATCGACAGGCGCAGGCGAGCGCCGGCCTCGTCGATCAGGTCGATCGCCTTGTCGGGCAGGAACCGGTCGCTGATGTACCGGTCGGCGAGGTTCGCGGCGGCGACGATCGCACCGTCCGTGATCTGCACCTTGTGGTGCGCCTCGTACCGGTCACGCAGACCCTTGAGGATGTTGATCGCGTGGGGCAGGCTCGGCTCCGCAACCTGGATCGGCTGGAAACGGCGCTCCAGCGCAGCATCCTTCTCGAAGTGCTTGCGGTACTCGTCGAGCGTCGTGGCACCGATCGTCTGCAGCTCTCCGCGGGCGAGGAGGGGCTTGAGGATCGAGGCCGCGTCGATCGCGCCCTCGGCGGCACCCGCACCCACGAGGGTGTGGATCTCGTCGATGAAGACGATGATGTCGCCGCGCGTGCGGATCTCTTTCGTGACCTTCTTGAGGCGCTCTTCGAAGTCGCCGCGGTAGCGGGATCCGGCGATGAGGGAGCCGAGGTCGAGCGAGTAGACCTGCTTGTCCTTCAGCGTCTCGGGCACATCGCCCTTGACGATGGCCTGGGCGAGGCCCTCGACGACCGCGGTCTTGCCCACGCCGGGCTCACCGATCAGCACGGGGTTGTTCTTGGAGCGACGCGAGAGGATCTGCATGACCCGCTCGATCTCCTTCTCGCGCCCGATCACGGGGTCGAGCTTGTTGTCGCGCGCGGCCTGCGTGAGGTTGCGGCCGAACTGGTCGAGTACCGCCGATCCACCCTGCGCGGCCTGCTGACCCTCGTGCGCGGCCCCGCTGACGGCGGCCGGTTCCTTGCCCTGGTACCCGCTCAGCAGCTGGATGACCTGCTGGCGCACCTTGTTGAGGTCGGCGCCGAGCTTGACGAGCACCTGCGCGGCGACGCCCTCGCCCTCGCGGATGAGTCCGAGCAGGATGTGCTCGGTGCCGATGTAGTTGTGGCCGAGCTGCAGAGCTTCGCGCAGCGACAGCTCGAGCACCTTCTTGGCGCGCGGCGTGAACGGGATGTGACCCGTCGGCTGCTGCTGCCCCTGGCCGATGATGTCCTGCACCTGCTCGCGCACGGCGTCGAGCGAGATGCCCAGGGACTCGAGGGCTTTGGCGGCGACGCCCTCGCCCTCGTGGATCAGCCCGAGCAGAATGTGCTCGGTGCCGATGTAGTTGTGGTTGAGCATCTTCGCCTCTTCTTGGGCGAGCACAACCACTCGACGGGCACGGTCGGTGAATCTCTCGAACATCTCTGACTCCTCGGCATTGGCCGTGACGCCACTTCTGGCGCATTACATCGAGGGTAACGAGCGGGCGGATGCTGTGTGCCCGTGTTCGCCGTGGGCGTGACGCCGAGAGGGGTTGACGCGCGCGGCGTCCGTGCATATCGTTTGTCGATAACAACGACTATCGATAAGCATGAGCGACAAGAGAGCACCTATGGCCCCCACACCCGCCGCGACCGCACCTCGCGGTCCGTCCGCCCTCGAGCGCTCGATCGCCTTCGCACTCACGGTCATCGCCGTCATCGGCATCGCACTCACCCTTCTCGCCGGCCTCTTCGTGATCGGGCTCAACGCCGCAGGCCGGACCGTGACGGTGCCACTCGTTCCGGATTCGCTGCGACAGCCCGATCTCGGGATGAGCCCGGACGTGGTGTGGACGATGTACGACGCCGTCCGCGTTGTCGCACTCGACCCGCCGCTCGCCAGCCGGCTGCTGCGCATCGGGGGGTTCTGCATGTACGGCCTGCTGATCGTCTCCGCCTGCGTGATCGCCATACTGCTGTGCCGTCGCCTGCTTTCGGGCCGCCCCTTCTCTCGAGGCGCGGCGCCCGCGATCGGAGGCTTGGGCCTGCTCTGCATCGTCACCGCCGCCATCGCACCCGCTCTTCTGCTGGAGGGCGACTACCTCGCGGTCGCCGATCTGGGTTTGCGAATGTTCGACCCCGGAACGACGAGCTATCTCGACGCCGGCTCTCCGGCAGATGCCGAAGCACTGTGGCCGGAGAGATTCGACCGGCTCGGGGTGGTGCTGACGCGCACCAACTGGCTGCTTGCCGGCATCGGTGGGATCCTGCTCATCATCGCGGTGGCATTCCGACGAGGTCTGGCGCTGCAGCGAGAAGCGGACACCCTCGTATGACCCCTGTCGACGACGAGGGCCCCTCCGGCATCCACTGTCGCCTCGACGAGTTGCTCGCCGAGCGCGGTATGACGCTGACCCGGCTGTCGGAGCTCGTCGGCGTGTCGATCGTCAACCTCTCGGTGCTCAAGAACGACCGCGCTCGCGCGATCCGCTACTCGACCCTCGCCGCGATCTGCCGGGCGCTCGATTGCGACGTGGGTGACCTGCTCGTCATCGCCGAGTGACAAGCGGCCGGCCCGCGGATGCTCGGCTGTCGCAAGATGCGGGTCCGCAGCATCCACACCCGCACAACGCGACAGGCGAACATCAGGCCCCCCGAATTCCGCTGTCGCAAAATGCGGGTCCGCAGCATCCACACCCGCACAACGCGACAGGCGAACGATTGATGCGCGGCGCGAGCCGCGGCCGCGTGGGCCGCGCGGGCGCTACGTACGCGAGTCGATCGCCGCACGGACGCGCTGCGTGACGACGCCCTGCATCGAGAAGATGTGCGTCCTCGTCGCCCGGATGATGCGCCAGCCTTCCTCGGCGAGGCGATCCAGGCGATCCACGTCGTGCGCCCACTGACCGGCGTCGGTCCGGTGGTGGTCGCCGTCGTACTCGACGCCGATGCGCAGGTCGGGATACGCGAGGTCGAGGCACGCGATGAAGCGGCCGTCCGCGTCGCGGACGTCGTGATCGAGCATGGGTTCCGGCAGCCCGGCGTCGATGAGGATCAGCCGCAACCAGGTCTCGCGCCGCGACGAGGCGCCCGTCCGCACGCGCGGCAGTGCCTCGCGCAGCGCGCCGATGCCGACGCGGCGCCCCGAGGTGACCGCGGCAGCCAGCTGCGTCACGGTTGCGCAAGCCTCGGTGCGCGCGCCAGGCGCAGGCTCGAAACCGCCGGGCATCCGCGGAATGCGCACCAGGTGATCCGCCGCGGCGACGAGGTCGTAGGGATGCTGGAGCACGGCCCCGAGCATCGCCCAGGTCGTCGCGGGGCTCGCGACCCGCAGCGTGTGCAGGGGGTGAACCCACGCCGACCCGAGGTGCGCCGCGATCTGATGCCCGCGGATCCCCGCGCCGCGCGGCGCCCGTCCGGGGGCGAGCATCCCGACGTCGAGGATCTCGGTGACCGTGCCCGTCGGCAGCGGCACACCCCACATCACCGCGGCGGTGATGTGGGTGAAGAAGGCCTCGTCGCTCATCCGCATGCCGTACTGTCGCGCCCGTCGCATCAGGTCGAGTTCTGCACGGCGTCCGGCCGAGAGCCTGTCATCCTCTTCGGCGGGCGGGTCCGTCCGAGCGGGGTCGGTGCGTACGCCGCGGTACGGCTTCGTCAGGTCGCGCGCGCGCAGGCGCGACGCTGACACCCCGGCCTCTCGCGCCTGTTGCACATTGAAGATCTCGCCCAGGCTCGCGGGTAGGTCGGCACGCTGCACACTCGCAGTGTGCCCCGCGCCACGCCGGATCCGCCGAAGTTATCCACAGGCGCCGCAACGATGCCCCATGGATGCTCGGCTGTCGCGAAATGCGGGTCCGCAGCATCCACACCCACCAAGCGACAGGCGAGCACAAAAGACACAGACCCACGGATGCTCGGCTGTCGCAAAATGCGGGTCCGCAGCATCCACACCCACACCAAGCGACAGGCGAGCGCCAGAGACGCAGCCCGCGCGCACGAGCGAACGCACACGCGGGCGGCGCCGTTGCCGCCCGCGCGCGACGGTCAGTTGGAGCCGTAGATCGGGATGCGGGTGCCCGCGAATTCGTCGCCGTCGAGCACCGCGGTGATGCTGTCTTCGACCTCGAGACCCTCGACGAACGCGAGGGTGGCGCGCGGTGCCATGTCCATCGTGCAGACCTGGTCGGCCGGGGGCGTCTCGAATGTGACGGTGACCTCATCGGCAGCCGTCGGCGCGACCCCGGAGATGACGGGCGCGCATGTCGACGAGCCCCATGTCAGCAGCGCGAAGACGCCGTCCTCATCGGTCCATCCCGCACTGGGCGCGTATTCTGCGGCGGTGTTGGTCGGGTCGAGCCCCGGCACACCCTCGAGATCGGTGTCGCCGACGATGCCCTCACCGGTCACCTCGATCTCGAGGTCCTGCGTGGGGTCGACGGCCTCGGGCACGCCCACGAGCGTCACACGGGGGGCCTGATCGGCGGTGCAGGGTGTGTCGCCCTCGACCTCGATGAGCTCGACCACCAGCGCGCCGTTGTCGAGCATCGCGGTCTCGCCGGCGGTGGGCACGCACGAAGAGCTGCCCCACGTCACGAGCCCGATCATGCGGCCTTCGTCGAGCCAGGCGGCGTCGACCTCGATCTCGGTCGTCTCGTCATCGCTCGGTGCCGTCGAGGTGCCGCCGGTGGTGGCGGGCGTCGATGCGCACCCGACGAGGGCGACGGCGAGCGCCGCGATCCCCAGTCCGATGCGTGCTGTGCGCGCAGTCATTCTCGATCCCTTCTCGACGCGGATGCCTCTCTCCACGTCGCCCGACGCGTTCGCGCCCGTCTCATCTTGACGGACGAGTCTGGGCTCACCCAGCGAAGTCGGTGACGGGCCGATAACGATCCGCGCTACTGCAGCGCGGAAGTCAACCGGGCGAGGTTGTCGAGCACGGTCGAACGCAGTGGCTGCTTCTGCCACTCCTCGAGCGTGAGCTCGCGGCTCAGAGATCGGTACTGGTCTTCGACCTCGCGCATCTCGTCGACGAACTCGGCTCCGCGCACGAGCAGCGAGATCTCCATGTTGAGACCGAACGAGCGCATGTCCATGTTGCTCGAGCCGATGACCGCGATCTCGTGGTCGACCGTGAGGCTCTTCGAATGCAGGATGTAGGGCCTGCGGTACATCCAGATCTTCACGCCCGCGCGCAGGAGTGCCTCGTAGTAGCTGCGCTGTGCGTGGTAGACGATCGCCTGATCGCCCTCCTCCGAGACGAACAGCTCGACATCGATGCCGCGATGGCAGGCCGACACGATCGCCAGCAGCAGCGCCTCGTCGGGGACGAAGTAGGGGCTGACGATGATGATGCGGTGCTCGGCGCCGTAGAGCAGCCCGAGGAAGAGCTTGAGATTGTTCTCGGCGTCGAATCCGGGGCCCGAGGGCACGATCTGGCCGTCGAGATCGCCCGGGCCGGCGCGCAGATGCTCGAGATCGAACTCCGTGGTGAGCGCCTCGTCGGTCTCGCTGTACCAGTCGGAGAGGAACACGGCGTTGATGCTCGGCACGACCGGACCCTCGACGCGCACCATGAGGTCGACCCAGTGGAGCCCGCGCTTGATGTTGCGCTTGAGGTTGTAGGTCGAGTCGGTGAGGTTCTGCGAGCCCAGGAACGCCACGATGCCGTCGACGACGAGCAGCTTGCGGTGGTTGCGCAGGTCCGGGCGCTGCCACTTTCCTTTGAGCGGCTGCACCGGCAGCATCAGGTGCCAGATCGCGCCCATCGCATCGAGGCGACGCAGGGTGCGCTTGTAGAACGGCTTGCCGCGGTTGGCCCAGTGATCCAGCAGCACGCGCACCACGACGCCGCGGGCGCATGCCTCCTCCATGGCGCGGAAGAAATTGTCGGTCGCGTCGTCCGACTGGAGGATGTAGAACTCGACGTGCACGTACTCCTTGGCCTGGCGCACCGCCTCGGCCATCGTGTCGAGGCTCTCCTGATAGTCGGAGATCAGATGCGCCGAGTTGTCGCCCGCGAGTGGCATCGCGCCGATGTTGCGGTTCATGCGGACGAGGTTGTTGAACCACGTCGGGGCGTCCGGGCGCAGAGTGCCGAAGTCGAGGTTCTCGGTCGCGTCATGGATGTAGTCGTTGATGCGCTGCTGCTTGCGGCGCCGCGCGCGCGGCAGCTTCGGGTTGCCGATCAGGAAGAACAGCAGCAGCCCCACGATCGGGATGAAGTAGATCGCGAGCAGCCACGCCGTCGCCGACGTCGGGCGCCGGTTGCGCGGGATCACGATGATCGCCCAGACGCGGATCGACAGATCGAAGATCAGCAGGGCGAGGACGGGCCAGGTCAGGTCGATATCGATGACGAGCACGTGATTGCCTCCGCTGAGTTCTGGTTCAGCGTATCGGTGCGCGAGGCCCTCGCCGGATGCACCGCGGCACGGCGGGTCAGCGCGAGGAGGCGGCCGGCGGCGCGTCGTCCGTCAGCGGAGGAAGGCCCCGCTTGGCGCGTTCCTCGGCCTCGATGCGCGCGTAGACGCGGCGCTCCGTGCGATCCATGCGCAGGATGCCGCGCAGGACGAAGAAGAAGACGACACAGACCGCGGTGGTCGGCAGGATCGCCCACACGACCGCGACCCAGTATCCGTCCACCTGCCCAGGATACCCGCCGGGGCGCCCGGGCCGGTCGGAGACGACCCCTCCCCCGCACCGTCTGGGCAGCATCCATCCCCATCCGCCGCCTCGCGCCGGAGCATGCGAGCGCCCGGCCAGCATGCTGGCGCGATGCAGACCGTGATCAAGGCAGCCGATGCCGCCGACTTCCTCGCCCTCGTGCCCGCCCTCGCCGGCTACCACCCCCGGCGCAGCCTCGCGCTGGTGCTCTTCCGCAAGAAGCGCACCGCCGGTGTCATGCGCCTGGATCTGCCGGCTGACACCGATCTCGTCGACCGGGACGCCTACGCCTCCACCGCGATCGGGCTGGCGTGCAAGGTGCCCGACGTCGACGGGGTGGCGGTCGTGGTCTACACGGATGCTGGCTACCGATCCGCGGGGGATGACCCGCTCATCACCGGCTCGGCCATCGTCGATGCCGTCGAGACCCACGCCCACGCCTGCGGCCTGCGCCTGGTGGACGCCCTCTGCGTCGCATCCGACGCCTGGGGCTCGTACCTCGATCCCGACTTTCCGCGGGAGGGACGCCCCCTCGCCGAGATCTCCTCCCGCGCGGCCGACCTGCCGCTGCCGGCTCCCGCGGAGGACCAGGGGACGCAGCTCGCCCTGCCGGTGGTCGATCTCGCCGAGAAGGAGCGGGTCGCCCGTGCTCTGCTCGCCATCGAGGACTACGCGACACGGCTGCTGTGCGAGGCCGCCGCGCCGCCCCCGACTCCCGGCCGCCGCGGGCGCCCGGGCTCTGCCGCCTCGCTCGATCCGCGCGCGATCGTCGCCATGGAGGCGCTCGATGACATTCCGCAGCTGCTCGAAGATGCGCTGGGCATGCCCGCCGAAGACCTCGACCCCTTCGCGTCCGCGGCTCTGATCTGGTGCCTCGTGCGCCCCGCGCTGCGCGATGTTGCACTCGCACAGTGGTGCGACGGCATCGTGGCGGGCGATCTCGCTCTGGAGGCGCAGCTGGAGTGGCAGCGCGGCGGCGAGTATCCCGAAGACGGGGCGCGGCGATTCATGGGCGAGGGTCGGCGCCCGGATCCGGATCGCCTGAAGCGTGCGCGCGATCTCGTGCGTGCTCTCGCGGCGCGCACGCCGCGGGATCTGCGTCCGGGTCCGCTCGCGGCGCTGGGCTGGCTGAGCTGGGCGCTGGGCCAGTCCAGCCACGCCGCGTGGTACTCCGACCGCGGGCTCGAGATCGACCCGGAGCACGGCATGTGCCAGATCGTGCGCACGCTGGTCCGCGCCGGCCACCTGCCGGAGTGGGCCTTCGAGCGGCCGTGACGCGGGCTACTTGACCAGCGGAAAGAGGATCGTCTCGCGGATGCCGAGACCCGTGATCGCCATGAGCAGCCGATCGATGCCCATACCCATACCGCCCGAGGGCGGCATCCCGTGCTCGAGCGCACGCAGGAACTCCTCGTCGATGCGCATCGCCTCGACATCCCCGCGCGCGGCGAGCGCCGCCTGCTCGACGAACCGCTCACGCTGGATCACCGGATCGACCAGCTCGGAGTACCCCGTGGCGAGCTCGAAGCCGCGGACGTACAGGTCCCACTTCTCGACCACGCCCGGAATGCTGCGGTGTTCGCGCACGAGCGGGCTGGTGTCGACGGGAAAGTCCATCACGAAGCCCGGTCTTGACGAAGTGCTCCCAGAGCTCCTCGACGAGCTTGCCGTGGGTCGCGTGCGGCGGCTCCTCGACTCCCGCTTCGGCCGCGAGCGTCTGCAACTGCTCGAGCGAGGTCTGCGGAGTGATCTCGCGACCCGCGGCCTGCGACAGCGACTCGTACATCGAGAGCCGCTCCCACTCGCCGCCGAGGTCGTACACGGTGCCATCGGCCCACGTCACGGTGGTCGAACCCGTGACGGCGATCGCGGCATCCTGGATGAGGCGCTGGGTGAGGTCGGCGATGCCGTGGTAGTCGGTGTACGCCTGGTAGGCCTCGAGCATCGCGAACTCGGGGCTGTGGGTCGAATCAGCGCCCTCGTTGCGGAAGTTGCGGTTGATCTCGAACACCCGCTCAAGACCTCCCACCACCGCCCGTTTGAGGTAGAGCTCTGGCGCGATGCGCAGGTACAGCTCGGTGTCGAAGGCGTTGGAGTGCGTCACGAAGGGTCGGGCGCTCGCCCCGCCGTGCTGCACCTGCAGCATGGGCGTCTCGACCTCGACGAAGCCGCGCGCGGCGAAGGTGGCGCGCAGGCTCGCGTTGACCCCGGCGCGCGCGAGCACCGTGCGTCGGGCCTGGTCGCGCACGATGAGATCGAGGTAGCGGCTGCGCACCCGGCTCTCTTCGCTGAGTTCGGTGTGCAGGTTGGGCAGGGGCAGGATCGCCTTGGCAGCGACCGACCACTCCTCGACCATGATCGACAGCTCACCCCGGCGGCTCGAGATCACCTCGCCCGCGACGAAGACGTGGTCGCCGAGATCGACCAGCTCCTTCCAGCGCTGCAGCGACTCCTCGCCGACGCCGGCGAGCGAGATCATGGCCTGGATCCGGCTGCCTCCGCCCGCCTGGAGCGTCGCGAAGCAGAGCTTGCCGGTGTTGCGACTGAAGACGACGCGGCCGGCGACACCCGCCCGCTCGCCGGTCTGCGTGTCGGGCTCGAGGTCGCCGTAACGCGCCCGCAGATCGGCGATCGCGTGGGTCACGGGCACCGACACCGGATACGCCCCACCCGCGGCATCCGTGCGCTCGTGCATGAGCCGCGCGCGCTTGTCGAGGCGCACCGCCTTCTGCTCGAAGACGTCGTCGTCGGGCGCCGCGACGGCGGGCAGGGCGGAAGGCTCGGTCATGCGTGGGGGCTCCTTGCGAAAGTCGCGCCCAGTCTACCGGCGGGCCCGCGGGCTCCTTCGGGCGATCAGCCGATGTAGATCTCGGCGTTGTCGATGAAGCGGCTGCCCGCGACCGATGCCGCGATCAGCGCGAGCGCCGGGCCCCGGTGGCCCTCGTCGACGGGGAGAAAGGTGTCGGGGTCGACGACGGAGAGGTACTCGAGGCGGATGCGGGGTTCGCCCATCAGCGCCGACTGGGCGGCCGCGATGCAGGCGTCGACACCGCGGTCGGCGTTGGATGCTGCCGCCTCGAGCGCTCCGGGGAGCTTCGCCGCCGCGGCGAGGTCCCGCTCCTCGAGCATGCCCACCCGCGTCGACACGGGCAGGCCGTCATCGCCACGCACGGTGTCGACGGTGAGCAGACGCACACCGAAGAAGAGATCGCGGACCATCCGCCGGACGAGGAAGACCCGTTGCCGGTCCCGCAGCCCGTACACCGCGATGTCGGGATGCACGAGCTGGAACAGCTTGGCCTCGACGGTGAGCAGCCCGTCGAAATAGCGGGGGCGGGCGCGTCCCTCGTAGCGCAGGCCGAGGTCGCCGGCCGTGACACGGGTCGTGTCGACACCCCCGGGCAGCAGCTCATCGACCGTCGGGGCGAAGACGACATCGACCCCGAGCGAGTCCAGCAGCGCGGCGTCCGCATCGGGGGTACGGGGGTACGCCTCGTACTCGGCGGTCGTGGCGAAGCGCAGCGGGTTCACGAAGATCGACACCACGACGATGTCCGCGCTCCGACGCGCGAGCTGGATGAGATCGAAATGACCCGCGTGCAGCGCGCCGACGGTGGAGATGAGGGCGACGGTCGGTTCTGCCTGTGCGGCGCCGCCCGTCGCTCGGGCTGCGGCTCTGGCCTCGGCCAGTCGGGTGCGCAGCCCGTCGATGGTGCTGATCATCCTTGGATGCTATCGCCCGGAGGATCCTCGCCCACGGTCTCGGGTCGTCCCGCCTCGGCCAGGGCGTGGTCGACGGTCGAGCGCACGAGCGCGGAGAGGAAGCCGCCCGGGTTGTGCACGCCGATCCCCGACAGCAGCGTCGTGGACTGGCGCACGATCGCCCGCGAGAACGCGGTGGCCGTCTCGATCGCCTCGGCGTAGGCGGCCCGGTCGACCTCGTCGACGACGACGGGCTCGAGGCCCATCTCGACGGCGAGCGCCTGCGCGATGGGCAGCACGGCCGCGGGCGCGGTCACCCCCGCGTAGCCGGCCTGCAGCTGACGCAGATCGATGCTCGTGCCGGTGAAGGTGATCGCGGGGTGCACGGCTAGCGGGATCGCGCCTCGCAGGGCGGCCGGTCGCAGCACGTCGATGCCGAACGACGGATCGGTGTGCAGCACCAGCTGCCCGACCTGCCACGCCTCGATGGCCGCGAGTCCCGCGACGAGATCGGCGAGCTGATCGTGCGGCACGGCGATCACGACGAGCTCGCTGCGCCGGACGACCTCCGCCGCATCGAGAACGGGCACGCCCGGCAGGATCGCCTCGACCCGGTCGTCGTCGGATCCCGAGGTGATGCCGGTGATCGCGTGCCCTGCTCCGCCGAGCGCGGCCCCGATGACGGGTCCGACCTTGCCCGCTCCCAGGATGCCGACCCCGAGCCGCCCCGAGCGGGTCACGACGGTTCCCCCTCGGGCGATGGTGCCGCGGCCGGGGTGTCGTGCACATCGTCACGATCGGGCGCATCCGGGGTCGACGCCGGAGCCGCGCCGTCGAGGTGTGCTGCCCAGCGATGGGACGCGTCGGCATGGGAGGCGGCGCTCGCGCGGGCCGCGACATCCTGAAACGCGGTCATGACGTGCTCGCGCGCGACCGCCGCGAGATAGCCGTAGACCGGGCCGGCCACGGTGTGCGGCCGCAGATTGGCGACGGCGACCGCACGATCGATCGGCCCCTGGTGCACCGCGACGGACTGGAGCCGGGCGAACGGGAAGATCGCGAGACTGCGCCAGATCACCCCGCGCCGGAGCAGCAGCGCGCCGGGAGTGAGCAAGAACCCGTTGCGCTTCCACGAGAACGGGCGCACGAACCATGCACGCCGAGGCGTGACGGTGTAGGGGTCTTCTGCGCCGGGGCCGAGGATCCCCTGGTCGAACACCAGCGGCCAGTCCGCATCGGGCATATCGGGCAGGATCAGGCGCAGCACGCGCTCGACGTCGGCCCGCTGCCCCACCGGGAGCACCGTCGTGAAGGCGTCGGTGGAGGTGTCGGCCGCGCTGCGGCCGGTGATGCGGTTGATCTTGATCGTCCACCAGCCGAAGGGGCGCCAGAAGATCGACTGGCGCACATCGACGGCGTGCACGCGACCGGGCGGGATGATCTCGGTGACGGTCGTGAACAGCCCGAAGGTGACGCGCAGGCCGTTCGGCGTCGGGGCGATCGAGTAGCGCAGGGATTTCAGGATCTGCGAGACCCAGTAGGCGCCGAAGCCGAGGATCGCGGGAATGAGACCGAGCAGCACCCAGGGCGATCCGACGATGCTGCCCACGACGGCGACGCCGATCATCGCGAGCAGGCCGATGGTGCCCCCGCCGAGCACCTGCGAGGCGATGAGGCGGCCGGCGGGGATGTGCACGACGCTCTCCGGTTCATCGACGGGCCCCTCCGCGCCCTCGATGAGACCGGTGATGCCCTGCGAAACCGTGCTCGCCACGGCGTTCGTCAGCCCCTGGCGGGACTGCTCCGCCCGGCCCGCGGCCGAGAGCTGACGTCCGGAGGCCAGGCGCAGGATGTCGGCGCGCACCCGCTCCGCGTGCGTCGTCGTCAGATACTCCAGCCGCACGTTGGCATCGGCGCCCGCGCCCACCACCTCGAGCTTGGCCAGCCCCACCAGGCGACCCACGAGCGGGCGGGTGAGGTTCACCCCCTGAACCCGGTCGAGCGGCGCGCGCCGGTGCGAGCGGAACACGATGCCCTGACGCACCTCGACGTCATCGTCGGTGATGCGGAACGTGTGGAACCGCCACGAGAGGTAGAACCAGCCGATCAGCACGATGAGCACCGCCAGCACGGCCAGGGATGCGCTCAGCAGCAGCCCGCGCTCCAGCACCCAGTCGACGGGGTCGCCGCTGCTCCACTCCTCGCCCTCGGGCAGCTCGGGCAGAAGCCCCGGCAGGAAGATGCCGACGAGACGGTCGCGCAGGTTGGCGATCACGATGCCGACCACCACGACGAGGAAGAGCCCGCCCTTCAGGAGCGGGGTCAGCGGATGCAGCCGGTGCCACTCGCCGTCGCTGAGATCGCTGCGCGGATCGGTCACAGCCCGGTCCGGCGGGTCTCGGCCACCTCGATGAGCACGTCCCGCAGGTCTTCTGCCGCCTGCTGCGGCAGGCCCGGGATGACGACCCCCGTGACCGCGGCGGCGGTGACGAGCTTGAGCTGGGCGATGCCGAATCCGCGGTCGAGCGGCCCGTGGGTGATGTCGACGAGCTGCATGCGGCCGTAGGGCACGGCCACGAGACGCTGCCACAGGATGCCGCGCCGGAAGACGAGGTCGTCCTCGCGCAGGCGGTAGCCGATCGACCGCGCCTGGCGCGGCATGATCGCGAGGGTCCAGACGAGGATCACGGTGAGGATGCCGCCGGGGATGAACGCCCAGCGCTGGTCGAAGACCAGGCCGACCACGAGCATCGCCGCGACGACGATCAGCAGCATCGTCCCTGTCGAGATGAGCTGGACGGTGACGTACTTCGGCGAGATCTGATGCCACGCGCCGTCGTCGAGCGCGAGCCGGGCGCCGCCGCGCGGTTCGACCAGGCGCGCGAAGGCGTCGGCGTCGAGCGAGGCCGGATCACCAGGGGTGGGCGGTGTCTCCTCCGGCGGCGGGCTGGGGAGGTTCGTCATCGTCGTCCTTCCGGATGATGCACATGTTCTCGGCGACGAGCGCTGCCACGACGAGCACCGCAGCGGCGATGACCGTCGCGGCGACGGCCCCCACCGAGCCTAACGGCGGCGGCACCGGGCGGGTCAACAGGAAGGTGAGCAGACCCAGTCCCGCGCCGCCGACGGCGGCACCCACGATGCTCGAGGCCTTCGCGAGGATCGCGATCCGCAGGGCGCGGAAGGGGTCGATCGGCGCCGCGGGCGTGGCCGGGGCGGCCGAGACGGCGCGCGGGGGGCGCGTCGCGCGCCGGATGGGCAGAGCGAGGAGCACGACCACGACGGCCAGCAGCGCGAGCATGATCGGCAGCGAGATCGAGGGGGTGAACGTCGGTCGCCCGGTCGAGGTCAGCGCCTGGTCCAGGAGGAAGCCCGCGAGCCCGCCCAGCACGGCCGCGACGACGAGCACGAGCGGCTTGGTGCGGGTCACGTGCTCGCGCCCGCCGCGTCCTCGCGGCCGCCGCCGGGACGTTCTCCGTCCGGGCGCAGCGCCGCGAGCAGATCGGCGACCCGTCCGCGGCCGACCAGCACCGCGTCGGGGTCTGCCTCGAGCCAGGGCCCGAGCACGAAGTCGCGCTCGGCGGCGCGCGGATGCGGCAGCACCAGTGCGGGATCGTCCGAGACGACGTCGCCGTAGGCGATCAGGTCGAGATCGAGCGTGCGATCCCCCCAGCGCACGCGCCTCTCGCGTCCCGCCGCGGTCTCGATCCCGTGCAGCAAGCCCAGCAGCACACTCGGGGCCAGGCGCGTGGTCACGAGAGCGACGGCGTTGAGGTAGGCGGGCGCGGACTCGTCCGGCCCGTCGACGGTCACGGCGACCGACTCGATCACGGGCGAGAGGGTGACGGCATCCACCAGCGGCAGCCGCGCGATCTCGCGCACCGCCGCCTCGAGGATCCCGCCGCGATCGCCGAGATTGCTGCCGAGGGCGACGACCGCCGTCACGGGCGGCCGCTCGGATGCGGCATCCACCGGCGGCAGCCCCTGGGCGAGACGGCGGCTCATGCGCGGGCCCGTTCGATCGCGACCGACACATCGCTGAAGGATGCCTCGATAGGCGCCTGCGGTTTGTGCACGACGACGCGCACCGAGTCCAGGCGCGGATCCTCGAGGACGGTGTCGGCGATGCGTGCGGCGAGCGTCTCGATGAGGGACACGGGTTCACCGCCGACGACCTCGACGATGCGCTCGGCGAGCACGCCGTAGTGCGCGGTCTCGGCGACGTCGTCGGTCTCGGCCGCCCGCGTCGTATCGAGGCGGAGCACGACGTCGACCACGAACTCCTGACCCTGCGCGCGCTCGAAATCGAAGACGCCGTGGCGCCCGAAGGCACGAAGCCCCGTCAGCGCGATCTCATCTAGCCTGCCCACGCGTCCCCCGCCTTCCACGCCTCGCCGACCGCGAGGGCATCCCGTGTGGCCGCCGCGTCGTGCACGCGCACCGCCCAGACCCCGGCCTGAGCGGCGAGCACACTCGTGACCGCGGTCGCCGCGTCGCGTCGCCACTCGCTCGGTTCGTCGCCCAGGACCGTCTGCAGAAACCGCTTGCGGGACGTGCCGACAAGCACCCGCGGCCCCAGCGCCACCAGACGGGCGATGCCGTGCAGCATCCCCCAGTTCTGCGCCGCCGTCTTGCCGAAGCCGATGCCGGGATCGAGGATCACCCGCGAGGGCGCGATGCCGGCGGCCGCCGCCGCGCGCAGCCGCTCGTCGAGCTCGGTCGTCACGTCGCGGGCGACGTCGCGGTACTCCGCCCGCGCGTACATCTCGGCTGACGGCCCGCGCCAGTGGCCGAGGGCGATGTCGGCGGTCGTCTCGGCGACGGCTTCGAGCATGTCGGGGTCGGCGAGGCCCCCCGAGACGTCGTTGACGATGCGCGCGCCCGCGGCGACGGCGGCCGCCGCGGTCGAGGCGTTCATCGTGTCGATGCTGACGGTCACGCCTCGCTCGGCGAGGGCTGCGACGACGGGCAGCACACGATCGAGCTCGACGTGCGGCGGCACACGGTCGGACCCGGGCCGCGTCGACTCGCCGCCGATGTCGATCATCGCGGCCCCGTCACGCACCAGCTCGAGCGCGCGATCGATCGCGCGCTGTGGATCGAGGTAGCGACCCCCGTCGCTGAACGAGTCGGGCGTCGCATTGACGATGCCCATGATCAGGGCGGTCACGACCGCGCGCCCGACATCAGGGCGATCAGCTCGGCACGCGCGGCCGGCTCGGCCAGCTCGCCCCGCGCCGCGATCGTCACCGTCGTCGCGTCGGGCTGACGTCCGCCCCGCATCGTCACGCAGCCGTGGCGCGCGTCGAGCACCACCAGCACTCCGCGGGCGTCGATCGCATTCTGGATGGTGTCGGCGATCTGCTCACCGAGCCGCTCCTGCACCTGCGGGCGGGCCGACAGGATGTCGACCACACGGGGCAGGGCGCCGAGCCCGACGACCTGCTCGCCCGGCAGGTACGCGATGTGTGCGACCCCGCGGAAGAGCAGGAGGTGGTGCTCGCAGACCGAGCGGAACGCGATGTCGCGCAGCAGGACCGCGCCGGAGGGGACCGTCTCGGGCTCGGGCCCCCGCGACACCGAGATCGGATGCGAGAGCGGCTCACCGGCATCCTGCCCCAGACCCGCGAAGAACTCGGCATACGCCTCGGCGACCCGCTGCGGGGTGCGCCTCAGTCCCGGCCGGTCCGGATCCTCGCCGATCGCGACGAGCAGCTCTCGCACGAGCGCCTCGACGCGCTGTGTGTCTACCGCCATGGGCTAGGCCGTCGCCGGTCGCGCCTGCCCGCTCGGGCGGCGCCGGGGCTTGGCCTCGACCACCGCCTCTTCGGCGGCGACGTCGGCGGCGATGCCCTCGGGCAGCCTCTGCCGCGGCACGGCGACGGGCGGCAGCGGGGACACGGGGCGGTTCTCGCTCGAAAGCCACTGCGGGCGCGGCGGCAGCTTCTTGACGTCGCGGAAGATGTCCTCGAGCTGCAGGTGATCGAGGGTCTCTTTCTCGAGCAGTTCGAGGGCGAGCTTGTCGAGCACATCGCGGTTGGCGTTGATGACCTCGTAGGCCTCGTTGTGCGCCTGCTCGATGAGGCTGCGCACCTGCGCGTCCACCCGCTCGGCCATCGTCTCGCTGAACTCGCGGCCGTGCCCCATGTCTCGGCCCATGAAGACCTCGCCGCTGGACTGGCCGAGTTTGACGGGGCCGACCTCGTTCGTCATGCCGTACTCGGTGACCATCTTGCGGGCGATGCTGGTCGCCTTCTCGATGTCGTTCGAGGCGCCCGTCGTGGGGTCGTGGAAGACGATCTCCTCGGCCACACGGCCACCCATCGCGTATGCGAGCTGGTCTTGCAGCTCGTTGCGGGTGACGGAGTACTTGTCGTCGAGGGGCAGCACCATCGTGTAGCCGAGCGCTTTGCCGCGGGGCAGGATCGTGATCTTGGTGACGGGGTCGGTGTGGTTCATCGCCGCCGCGGCGAGAGCGTGGCCGCCCTCATGGTAGGCAGTGATGAGCCTCTCCTTGTCTTTCATCACCCGGGTGCGGCGCTGCGGACCGGCCATGACGCGATCGATGGCCTCATCCAGCGCGCGGTTGTCGATCAGCTGCGCGTTGGAGCGCGCCGTCAGCAGCGCGGCCTCGTTCAGGACGTTCGCGAGGTCGGCACCGGTGAAGCCGGGCGTCTTGCGCGCGACGACCTCGAGGTCGACGCCGTCGGCGAGCGGCTTGCCGCGGCCGTGCACCTCGAGGATGCGTTTGCGTCCCTGCAGGTCGGGGGCGTCGACGCCGATCTGCCGGTCGAAGCGACCCGGGCGCAGGAGTGCGGGGTCGAGGATGTCGGGGCGGTTCGTCGCGGCGATGACGATGACGTTGACCTTGGGATCGAAGCCGTCCATCTCCACGAGCATCTGGTTGAGCGTCTGCTCGCGCTCGTCGTGCCCGCCGCCCATGCCGGCGCCGCGGTGACGGCCGACGGCGTCGATCTCGTCGATGAAGATGATCGCCGGCGAGTTCTCCTTGGCCTGGTTGAACAGGTCGCGCACGCGGCTGGCGCCGACGCCCACGAACATCTCGACGAAGTCCGATCCGGAGATCGAGTAGAACGGCACGCCGGCCTCACCCGCGACCGCGCGTGCGAGGAGCGTCTTTCCGGTTCCGGGAGGGCCGTACAGCAGCACGCCCTTCGGGATGCGGGCGCCCACGGCCTGGAACTTGGTCGGGTCTTTCAGGAAGTCCTTGATCTCCTGCAGCTCTTCGATCGCCTCGTCCGAGCCGGCGACGTCCGCGAAGGTCACCGTGGGTGACTCCTTGGAGACGAGCTTGGCCTTGGACTTGCCGAACTGCATGACCTTGCTGCCGCCGCCCTGTGCCGACGAGAGCAGGAACCAGAACAGCACGCCCAGCAGCAGCAGCGGGATCATGAGCGAGAGGAAGCCGTCGAACCAGCTGGGCTGGGGCACGACGTCGTTGTAGCCGTTCTCGGGATCGGCGGCGTCGATGGCCTGCACGACCTCGTCGGCGCGCGCCGAGACGTAGTAGAACTGCACGTCGTCGGCACCGTCGTAGGGGCTCGAGAGCGTCATGTCGACCCGCTGGTCGCCGTCGGTGTTGACGACCTCGGTGACCGTTCCGCCACCGAGCAGCTCGAGACCCTCCTGGGTGGAGATCTGCTTGGCCCCGCCCAGGCTCGAGATCAGCGTGAAGCCCACGATGAGGAACACCCCGATCAGCAGCACGTAGATCAGGGGGTTGCGGGTGATCTTCTTGAAGTCCATGGTGGCGGGTGCGCCCCGATGCCCTTTCGTCGACAGGCCGCTCACGGGCGGTCGTCTCAGGGTAGCGCGGGCATGCTAGGGGGCGCCTGTGCATTCGCCCACGGCGTACGCGGCGCGGGGGCGGCGCGGTGTGTGGCGGTGCGGCGCGGCGCGGTGCGTGGCGGTGCGGGTGGGTGGGTGGGTGCGGGTGCGTGTGCGGGCTTTGCGGTCAGGAGTAGACGTGCGGCGCCAAGACGGCGACATCCCGGAGGTTGCGGTACCGCTCGGCGTAGTCCAGGCCGTAGCCGACGACGAAGTCGTTCGGGATGTCGAAGCCGACGTAGCGGCACTCGACGTGCACCTTCATCGCCTTGGGCTTGCGCAGCAGCGCGAGCACCTCGACCGATGCGGCCCCGCGGGAGGCGAAGTTCTCGAGCAGCCAGCTGAGGGTGAGGCCCGAGTCGATGATGTCCTCGATGATGAGCACGTGCTTGCCGTGCAGATCGGTGTCGAGGTCCTTGCGGATCTGCACGACGCCGCTCGATCGGGTGCCGGTGCCGTATGAGGACACCGCCATCCAGTCGATCGGGACGAGCATCGGCAGAGCACGCGCGAAGTCCGCCATCACCATGACGGCCCCCTTGAGCACGCCGACCAGGAGCAGATCCTGACCCTCGTAGTCGCTCGCGACCTGGGCCGCGAGCTCTTCGAGCTTGGCTTTGATCTGCTCCTCGGTCACGAGCACATCGGTCAGGTCCTCGGCGATGTCGGCGGCGCGCATGGTCCGAGTCTAGGCGCGGTACAGCTGTCGCCTCGGGCTGTGCGCGGGCGGCGTTGGGGCGTGCGCGGGTGGCGTTGGGGTGCGCGGGCGGTGTTGGGGGCGCGCGGGTGGCGTTGGGGCGTGCACGGGCGGCGTTGGGGCGTCAGCGCGACGTTGGGGCGTGCTGCAGCGCGCCCCAACGTGATTTCAACGCCCCAACGCCATGTCGAGGCGCCCCGGCGCGATTTCAACGCCCCAACGCCATGTCGAGACGCTCCGGCGCGATTTCAACGTCCCAACGCCAGGGGGCGTGGATGCTGCGCTCAGATGCTGCGGCTCACGCCCGGGCCGCGAACGTCAGACGGGCCCCGGTGCGTTGAGCGCGGCATCCGGGCAGGTCGATCGGCCCCTGACCGGACCAATCCGTCACGAGCCGCGCGACCTCGAGCGTCTGGGAACGGGTGAGCGAGACCCCGAACTCGCTGGCGACGACGTGCCGGATCACCCGGTGGCGCAGGGCCGCGGGATTCGCCGCGAGCGCGCGCACCGAGATCGCGATGCCCGCCTCGGCGTGCTCGACGATGTCCTCGATCATCTCCTCGATCATGTCGCGGAAGGCCTCGTCGTCCTCGCGCAGCTGGTCGGCCGTGCGAGCCAGCGCCTCGGCGACGCCCGGTCCGATCTCCGCCTCGAGCACCGGGAGCACCCGGCGCCGCAGCCGCACGCGGGCGAAGGCGACGTCGTCGTTGTGCGGATCGCGCCACGGCTCGAGCCCCTGCGCCGCGCACGCCGCGACGGTGTCGGTGCGGCGCAGATCCAGCAGGGGTCGCACCCACTGCACCCCGCCCTCGTCGGCGCGCGACCCCGCCATGCCGGCCAGGCTCGCCGCGCCCGCTCCGCGGGCAAGACCCAGCAGCACCGTCTCGGCCTGATCGTCGAGCGTGTGCGCGAGCAGGATCGCCGGCGCCCCGATCTCGACCGCCGCCGCGCGCAGAGCCCGCCGCCGGGCATCGCGCGCCGCGGCCTCGGGACCACCCGATCCCCCGACCTGCACCGCGATCACGCGGGCCTCGAGCCCGAGTGCCGTGCACGTGCGGGCGGCGGCCGCGGCGACAGCATCCGACCCCTTTTGCAGGCCGTGATCGACGGTGACGGCGAGCGCACGGATGCCGAGCTTCGGCGCTTCGAAGGCGACCGCCGACGCGAGCGCGAGCGAGTCCGCACCGCCCGAGACCCCGACGATGACCGCCGCGTCCGCGTGGGAGGCGAGCGCGCGCCGAGTGGCGAGACGCACGGCGGCGACAGCGGGATCGAGGGGGGCGCGGGCGGTCATCCCGACCACGCTACTCGGGCGCACGGGCGCGTCATCGCCCCCGGCTAGGCTGTTTCGCGGCATCCGCCGACCGACACGACCCCCGCCTGCACGAGGAGCACACGCATGAGCGCGCACGACGCCGTCATCGAGATCCCCCGCGGCAGCCGCATCAAGTACGAGGTAGACCACGGCACCGGCCGCGTCTTCCTCGACCGCGTGCTGTACACCACCTTCGGCTACCCGGCCAACTACGGGTTCTTCGAGAACACCCTCGGCGAGGACGGCGACCCGCTCGACGTCCTGGTCCTGCTCGACTACGACCTCTACCCGGGCGTCATGGTCAAGGTGCGCCCCGTCGGCGTGCTGAAGATGAGTGACGAGGCCGGCGGAGACGACAAGCTCGTCGCCGTGCTGGCGAAGGACCCGCGCTGGGACCACATCCAGGACGTCGAGGACATCCCCGAGTTCACGAAGAAGGAGATCGGTCACTTCTTCGAGCACTACAAGGACCTCGAGCCGAACAAATGGGTCAAGGTCGATCAGTGGGCGGACGCGGCCGAGGCCGAGCGTCTGCTCGCCGAGTCGATCGTACGCTTCGAGGAGCACGAGGGCGTCACCCGCACGCAGGGTGAGGGCGAGGCGCCCAGCACCGTCTGAGCCTCCGCACACGCGCAAAGCGCCGGGACCCACGCGGGGGACCGGCGCCTTGTGTTTCGGCGCGCGGGCGCACATTGGGGCGTTGAAATCACGTTGGGGCGCGCTGCAGCACGCCCCAACGTCGCGGTGACGCCCCAACGGCAACAACGCGCGCTGACGCCCCAACAGGTCAGGACACCGCGCGGGATGCTGTCGCTAGATCGACACGCCGCGCGCGCCCATGAACGACTCGGGGTTGATGCGGTTGCCGTTCTGACGCACCTCGAAGTGCAGGTGGCAGCCCTGCACGAGCCCCGTCTGGCCCTCCCGGCCGATCAGCTGCCCCACCGAGACGCTCTGGCCATAGCTGACGTTGTAGCCGCTCAGGTGCGAGTACGTCGTGACGATGCCGCCCCCGTGGTCGATGCGCACGTGGTTGCCGAACTGCCCGTTCGACGTCGCGAAGACGACACGGCCACTCGCGGCCGCGTAGATTCCCGCTCCGCAGCCGGCGGCCATGTCGGTGCCGTAGTGCGAGCCGGTGCAGCCGTAGTTCGGGGTGCAGATCGTGTCGCGGTAGCCGTAGCGGCTCGTGACCCGACCGCCCGAGGGGCGCGCCCAACCCGATGTCGTGGGCTGCCCGGGCGACGTGCTGCCGCCCCCGCCCCCTCCGCCGTTGTTCTGGTTCTGCTTGGCCGCTTCCTCGGCGAGGCGGCGGGCTTCTTCAGCGGCCCGGCGACGGGCCTCCTCTTCCGCCCGGCGACGCGCCTCGACGCCCGCCTGATATCCGGCGACGGTCTGCGCGGTGGTGTCCTGGAGTGCTGCGAGCTGCGCCTCGAGCACGATGAGGTTCTCCGACTGCGCCTGCAGCGCGGCCTCCGCGGCGAGCGCTGCGTTCTGCGAGGCGATCATCTTCTCTTCGGCGACCTGCTTGAGACGATCACGTTCGTCGCGAGCGACCTGAGCCTGATCGCTGAGGGACTGCGCCGAGTTCTGGGCCGTCACGGCCTCGGCGAAGGTCTCCTTGTTTCGCTCGAGCACCTTGTCCATCGTGCCCAGGCGCGAGAGCAGGTCTTCGGCGCCCGCCGCGGATCCCGAGAAGAACAGCTCGAGTGACGTGTCGTCCCCGCCGGTGCGGTACAGCTGGGCCGCGACCCGGCCTGCGCGCTCGGAGGCGTCGCGCGCGGCCTGCGCCTGAGCATCTGCCTGCGCCTGCAGGCTGTCGGCGCGCTCGGCGGCGGCGAAGTAGGCCTCTTCGGCCTCGAAGAACTCCTGGGCCGCCTGCTCGGCCGCGGCGCGGGTCGTAGCGACGTCGTTCTGCAGCTGCTGGATGAGGCCCTGGATGCGAGAGACCTCGCCTGCCTTGCTCGCCTCGTTCTGCTTGGCGCGCTGTACATCGTCCCAGGTGGGATAGTCGGCGGCGAACGCGGCCGGGATCATGGGTGCGGCGAGCGCTCCCGCGGCGACGAGGCCGAAAGCTCCGAGGCCGAGAACCCATCGCCTGCTCAGCGGTCGGGCGCGCGCGGCCGATGTCGCAGTCGCGAAGGCGCTGCTCTCGGCGGCCGTGGGCGCGCAGCCGCAGTCGGGCTCGGCGGCGCGCGCCATGTCGTTCGTACTGGACACCTGCGCCCCTCCCGGTCGTCGAGCCAGCAACAGCGACCACACTAGCAACATCCGTCACATCCGCAACGATTCGATTCGCTGAGCACGGCGATGGATGCTGCGCGTGATCGCTTGCATTCGGCACAGCTCGTGGATCCAGCATCCCCCCACGAGGGCCGTCCGGCCAGCGCGACGCGCTCCGATTGGCGGATCGCCCGGGGATTGCGTATGCTTGACCGTCGGTAAGCGTGAGCACCGGGTCGACTCTGATCAGGGGTTCGCTCGGCCCCATCGTTTAGCGGCCTAGGACGCCGCCCTTTCACGGCGGTAGCACGGGTTCGAATCCCGTTGGGGTCACCACAACTGAATATGCATGGCCCTGTAGCGCAGTTGGTTAGCGTGCCGCCCTGTCACGGCGGAGGTCGCGGGTTCAAGTCCCGTCAGGGTCGCTCTGAGCGACGGGCCCTTTTCATCGAGAAGGGCCTTTCGTCTTAGATCGCGGCACGGCTGCTCCTCGGATCACCCGCCGCGAGGCTCTGTAGCTCAGTTGGTAGAGCGCACGACTGAAAATCGTGAGGTCACGGGATCGACGCCCGTCGGAGCCACACGGACCGTCGTTACAACGGTCCCAGAAACCCTCGCCTAGCTTCTACATGGCGGGGGTTTTGCTTTTCCCCGGTGAGAGGCAATTTTCACGTAGCCCCCTCGGCTGCCCCGGCCGATCGCTGAGCGAGCAAATCTCCCGCCCGTTTCGATGAGCGCGGTGCGGTGAGTCGCCCTCGGCATGGAACGTGGGCCGGTCCGGGGCCGGTTGCCACCCCGATGCGACTCAAGTTGGCCCGGCGGGGAATATCCGC